>CALDGN010000422.1 GCA_937942965.1 uncultured Acidimicrobiales bacterium
GGAGCGCCTGCGTTCATCCACAACCAACGCCCCTACCTCGACATCACCACCGCCCGCGAGTGGAATGGCGCATCGACCCCGGCACGCACGGCCCCGTTCGAGCCCTATGCCGAGCAGCTCATCATGACCGCGGCCGCCGGCTGACGCAGGCGGGCCGAAACTCAGACAGGCGGGTTGTCGACGTAGCGCTGGGCGGCTTCTTCGAGCGAGAGGTCGAGCTGGTTCGCGAGCGAGCTCAGCCAGGCGAGCACGTCGCCGAGCTCCCAGAGCTGTTGCTCACGGGTGCCTTTGCGAACCGCCTGCGCGAGCTCGCCGACTTCTTCGGCGAGCCAGGCAACCGTCGACGGCATGCCGCGCTCACGGTCGCCCTCGCCATAGAGGGTTTCCATGAGTTCTTGAAAGGCAGCGATCTCCACGCCGCCAACGTAGTCAGCGATCGAGCAACAGCTCGGCGATCTGAACGGTATTGAGCGCTGCGCCCTTGCGGAGGTTGTCGCTCGACACGAACATCGCCAGCGAGTTCGGCGCCGAAGGATCCTGACGGATGCGGCCGACGATCGTCGGGTCGATGCCAGCAGCCTGGAGCGGCGTGGGCACATCGTCGAAGATGACGCCCTCGGCGTCTTCGAGGATCTTGGTGGCCTGCTCAGGCGTGATCTCGTTGGCGAACTCGACGTTCATGGTGAGCGAGTGGCCAGTGAACACCGGCACGCGCACGCAGTGGGCGCTGACCTGGAGATCAGGAATCTCGAGGATCTTGCGGCTCTCGTTGCGCAGCTTCTGCTCTTCGTCGGTTTCGAGGCTGCCGTCATCGACGATCGAGCCGCACACGGGCACGACGTTGCACGCGAGGGTGCGAGCGAATTTCTCGGCGGCGGGGAACTCAATCGAGCGGCCGTCGGTCGTGAGCGAAGCAGCATCGCCCGCCGCTGCGAGCTGGCCAGCCAGCTCGTCGACGCCAGCGAGACCCGAGCCGCTTGCGGCCTGGTAGCTGCTGGCGATGAGGCGGACGAGGCCAGCTTCAGCATGAAGCGGCTTGAGCACCGGCATGGCGGCCATGGTGGTGCAGTTCGGGTTGGCAACGATGCCCTTGGGGATGTCGTTCAGCGCGTGCGGGTTGACCTCGGACACGACGAGCGGGACGTCGGGATCCTTGCGCCAGGCCGAGCTGTTGTCGACAACGATGACGCCAGCAGCTGCGACCTTGGGGGCGAGTTCCTTGGACGTTGCGCCACCCGCAGAGAACAGTGCGACGTCGAGGCCGGTGTAGTCGGCAGTGCTGGCATCTTCGATAGTGACGGTCTGGCCGTTCCACTCGATGGTCTTGCCAGCCGACCGAGCGGAGGCAAAAAGGCGAAGCTCATCGACCGGGAAGTTCCGTTCGGCGAGGATGTCCAGCATGACGCCGCCGACCTGTCCGGTGGCGCCAACAATTCCGATACGCATGGCGATCAGGCTATCGGCGGTCCATTCCTATGGCCCTCGAATATCGGGCATCGCTCACTCGTCGGGTCGTATCGAACTCTCCCCTGGTCGGACGTCCTCGTCCCACCCTGGGGCTGATGACAGCCCCTGGTCGGATCCGTACGTTGAATTCGTGCAGGAGAAACGACAGAACGGCGGCACCACGATGGACAACAACCGCACTCCCGAAACGGGCCCTGCGAGCCAGGGCTCATCGCCTCAGGGTTACCTGAGTCCACCCCAGGGTGAACCCCCATTGCGGTTCGCTCCCGACGAGGCCATGGTGGGAGCCATGACCCAGCCCTCCCCGGATGTATTGCTCAGCGCACGAGGCGTCACCAAGACGTACACGACCGGGGCCAACGCGGTCACGGCGCTGCGAGGCGTCGACCTCGACGTACGTGCCGGCGATTTGATGACGGTCATGGGGCCATCTGGCAACGGCAAGACGACTTTGCTCAACTGCCTATCCGGCATCGACTCGATCGACGCCGGCGAGGTGTTCATCGATGGCGAGGACATCCATTCGATGCGCGATGCCAAGCGCACCCAACACCGGGCCGAGCGCATGGGGTTCATCTTCCAGAGCTTCAACCTGATCCCGGTGCTGTCGGCCCGTGAGAACGTCGAGATCCCCCTCGGCATCCTCGGCGTCGCCCCGAGCGAATCTCGTGGGCGCGCCGAGGCCATGCTGGAACGCGTCGGGCTCGGTGGCCGCTCCGGACACCGCCCGCGGGAACTGTCCGGCGGCGAGCAGCAGCGAGTCGCCATCGCCCGAGCGCTCGTTACCGAACCAGCGATCGTCTGGGGCGATGAGCCGACTGGCAACCTCGATAGCGAGACCGCAGCGTCGATCGTCGACATGCTGCGCGAGATCAACGCCAACGGCCAGACGGTCGTGATGGTCACGCACGACCGCACCATCGCCTCGATCGGCAACCGGACCGTGCTCGTCCGAGACGGCCGCATCACCTTTGACGGCGCACCGGGTGACATCGACAGCGAGCAGCGATGAGCACCCTGACCATCCTGGCGATCGTCGCCGCTGTCTTTGCCCTGCCTGCGGTCTACAACCTGATTCGGCGAGGCGACCTTCGCCGCATGGGCGTGCGCAACATCGTTCGCCGTCCGGTCGAGTCGATACTGATCATCGTCGGCTCCGCGCTCGGCACCGCCATCATCGTCGCCGCGCTCATGATCGGCGACACGTTCGACAACAGCATTCGAGACATCGCCCGCACCGGTCTTGGCGAAGTTGATGCAGCGATCGAGTTCGAAACCGTCGACGACCTAGACGCCGCCTACGACACGCTCTCCTCAAACCGCAGCGAGCTCACCGAGCTCGACGGGATGATCGCGGTGCGTCTCGCTCGAGTTGCCGCCGCGGGAGCCGGCACTGGCGACGACCGCATGGTCGAGCCGAGCATCGCCGTATCGGCGCTCGACTTCGCCGACGCGACAGCTTTCGGTGCGGACCCGGCTGGCAACGGGCTCCGCACCACGACCGACAGCCCGATACCCACATCGCCAGCAGCGGACGAGATCGTCATCAACGACGACCTCGCCGAGGACCTGGGTGTCACGCTCGACGACCCAGTGTCACTGTTCGTCAGCGGCAACGAGATTGTCTTCACCGTGGTCGGTGTCGTTGAAGATGTCGGCCTCGGCGGCTACTCCCATGCCTTCGTCAGCCGCGACCTCATCGACACGCTCGACCCCATTGGCGACCTGAGCTACAACCATCTCGCCCTGTCGGCGACCGGCGAGGTCTATGACTCGGTCGACGCCACCAGGCGCCTCCTGGTCGACCAAGTCGAGCCCGCGCTGAGCGACGCGGCAATCCCCTTCGACTCGGACCCCATCAAGAAGGACCTGCTCGACGACGCCGAAGACGAAGGCGCCGAGCTCACCCAGATCTTCTCCGTCGTCGGCGGCTTCAGCGTGCTCGCCGGCGTGCTCTTGCTCGTGAACCTGTTCGTGATGCTCGCCGAGGAACGCAAACCGAACCTCGGCGTGCTCCGAGCCATCGGCTGGAAGCGCAGCTCACTCCGCAAGGCCTTCCGAGCCGAAGGCGTGATCTACGCGACGATCGCAGCAGTCGTGGGAGCGATTCTTGGCGTCGGCGTCGGCTGGGTCATCGTGCAGTTGACCAAGGGCATCTTGGCCGGCGCGAATCCGGACAGCGACTTCCAGCTTCAGCTCGCCGTCGAGCTGTCCAGCTTGGTGACGGCCGGCTTGATCGGTCTGATCATCGCCATGGCTGCCGTGTGGTTCACGTCGTGGCGCATCAGCCGGCTCAACATCATCTCGGCGATCCGGGATCTACCCGAGCCGAAGACCCGTCGCTCCCGCCTGCTCGTGATGGGCGCCGGCGTGCTCTTGATTATCGGCGGCGGGTTGATGCTCAGCAGCGGCCTGGCGTCGGACAACGCCTTCCTCACGATTGCCAGCGTCCCCATCGCCGCCACCGGCGCAGCGATCATCGCCAAATCCTTCATATCGCCACTCGTCGTCAGTGGGATCACCGGCGTCATCGCCGTCGTGTGGGGCGCCGCCTTCTTCCCCCTCATGCCAGCAGCAATGACCCAAGACGTCGACATCGAGTTCTTCTTGCTCTTCGGTGTCGTCGTCGTTGCCGGTGGCGTGGCACTGACCACGGTCCTCGGCCCGACGATTCAGAAGCTCGTGACCCGAGGCAACCGACCAATGGTCGAAGCCCGGGTCGCCATGGCCTACCCGTCGGCTCGGCTGTTCCGCACTGCCGCCTCCCTCGCCATGTACGGCCTGATCATCTTCACGCTTGCGTTCATGGCGGTGCTATCGAACAGCTTCTCGTTGCAGACCACCGACATCGCAGCGAGCACCGCTGCTGGCCACGACGTCATGGTCCAGTCGAATCGCACGAACCCGATCGTGGTCGACGACCTCGAGGCACTCGACGGCGTAAGCACCGTCAGCCCCTTGATCCGAGACTCCGCTTCGTTCACCGCACCATGGGATCCAGACGAGCCTGATGAGTGGGGCTTCGTTGGCGTCGAACCTGACTTCGCATCGATCGGGTCACCAATGCTGCGGGATCGCGATCCACGATTCGCAACGGACCAAGAGGCGCTGGCCGCCGTCGCCGCTGACCCTTCCCTGCTGCTCGTCCCGACATGGTTCCTGGGCGACGAGGACGGCACCGAGCCCCCGATTGGCGGACTCGTCAACGCCGAAACCGCAACCGGCACCGAGCTGACGTTCGAGATCGTCGGCGTGACGAACAACGACTTCGCCTGGTCCGGCCCATGGATGTCAGCCCAGGCGGCTCGCGAACTGCGCCCCGACGCCCAAGCCAACCGCCTCTATGTGGCAGCCGACCCCGGCGTCGACACCAAGGCGCTCGC
>CALDGN010000423.1 GCA_937942965.1 uncultured Acidimicrobiales bacterium
GATTTCCCGGTTGTCGCCCCACACACACCAAAAACAGCGCAGCGGGCTCGACTCGGAAGACCCTAACAACACACCCCACCCCTGAAAAGCACCAAACCCCCACTGTCGCAACATCGCAACAACCCACCCCCAAAACCGCAATAGGCCGTCAAAATCGTTCAGGTTCAGCCGTTCTGGGCGATGAAGCCTTGATCGAGCCGCACGCGCCGGAACCAGCGATCGGGTGGCGCGATCGTTGCAACCATGCCCATCTCGGGAGAAGCGCAGCGCAACGCTGCCGGGCGAGCCGCTTGTCGCAATATTGCGGTTGTGTTGCGGCACGAGTTACACCAACGTGATTGTTACCGTGCTTGGTGATGGTCGAACAGTCCATACCCGGTCGAACGGGCGGGTTCCGCTCACTCGAGCCCGTTGCCCCGATCATCATCTTCCTCGTGTTGAACCGCGTGGGCGGCTTGCGGGTCGCTGTTGTGGGCGCAACGTTGTGGGGCATCAAGCTGGCGGTTGATCGGCGCCGCCGGGGCCAACCACTTGGCCGTTTCGTCCCCATCCTGACGGTTGCATTGATCGCTCGTGGCGTCGCGGGGATCATCACCGACAGCGAAACCGTGTACTTCGGCCTCGGCATCGCCGGCAAGTTTGCGGGCGCAGCAGTGCTTATTGGCTCCGCAGTGATCGGTAAACCGCTGGCAGCGCTCGGTGCTCCGATGCTGCTGGCCGTAACCGACGACATGCAAAAGCACCCAGTGTGGCGCTCAACGATGGCCATCATCACCGTGATTGCGGGGCTCTACTACGTCGCGAGCGCAACTCTTGACGTCATCCTGTTGCAGCGCAATGGCATCGAGGGCTTTGTGCTCTTGCGGTTTTTGGCCAACTGGCCACTCAGCCTGGCCGCAATACTCCTTGCCCTCGCCGTTGCCCAGGTACGCCTGCCACGTGTGCCAGGCGTCACGTCGGCACTGGACCTGATCGAGACGAGACTCGAAGAGCTCGGCGCTTTCCCTGCCTCCGATGCCGCCGATGGCACGCATGCCAACGGCGGCAGGAACGAGGGTCGCGTGGTCGCCACGAACGACTCCGATGGACAGGAACCCACATGATTGACCGACCGAGGAGGCCCGCCCTTCTGGTGCGATTCGGCTTGGTCGTGCTGTTAGGGCTCCTTTTGGCCGCCTGTAGTGGTGGTTTGCGACCAACCTTGGTCGAACCCCCGACTGCGGCGCCGCTTCCGCCACTCGAGCTCGATCTGGCGCCGGCACCAGAGACGGTGGCACCGCTACCGCCTGCCCCCGTGGACCTGACGCTCGAGTCATCAGTTGACGACGCATTGCTGGCATGGGCGCTTGATCGCAACGTCCCCTATGCCGAGAGCTGCACGGTGGTGACGCCGGCGCCCAATGAACTGTGCGATTCGCCGACAGAACGCGACACCGTGCGCCTGCTTGGGCCTTCGGCGACTGATATTTGGTATGTCGTCACGATCGACGAGGTCAGCTCGTTCGATTCGGGTGTCGGTTACCGGGTTTCGGCCGTCGATATCGCCGGCCGCTGACAGAATCAGCTGAGATCGGGGCCGTTCCAGCCGTGTACGTGCTGGAGCACCCACGCAAACATCGCGACCCCGCTCGCAACACCAGCGTTCACCGACCGGGTTGAGCCGAATTGTGTGATTGCGCACACCATCGTCGACGCATTTTGTGCTTCGGGCGACAGTCCAGGCCCTTCCTGGCCAAACAAGAGAACGCAGCGTTGCGGCAACGCGACCTGCTCGATGGGGACGGATCCGGCGGTGTTGTCGATACCGACGATGGGCAGGTCTGATTCGCCAGCCCAGGACACCAGATCGTCGATGGTCGGATGATGCTCGACGTGTTGATAGCGGTCGGTCACCATTGCGCCCCGACGGTTCCAGCGCCGCCGGCCGACGATATGCACCGCAGTGGCGCCAAACGCGTTCGCATTTCGGACCACAGAGCCAATGTTGAAGTCGTGTTCCCAATTTTCGATTGCGACCTGGAACGGATGTCGTTCCGTGTCGAGCTGCTCGATCACGGCGTCTCGGCGCCAGTACCGGAATCGGTCTTCGACGTTGCGGCGGTCTCCTTCGGCCAGGAGTTCGGGGTCGAGTCGGGGGTCTTCGGGCCACGGCCGCGCATGAGGCCCAACGCCGACCTCGGGCTTGCTGTCGGCGTCATCCAGGCCGTTTTCGTTGTCCTCGCCTGAAGCTGACATTGGCTAGAGCGCTGCGGCTACGGCCGCGACCTCGCGAAGCCGTTCGGCGGCCGGAATCGCGTAGGCAACGACAACGACATAATGCAGGGCGGATCCAGCAACCACGATGACATGCCAGACCTCGTGATAGCCGAAGACTTTGGGCCAGGGATCAGGCACCCGGGCGCCAAGACAGAGGGCGCCGAGGAAGTAGATCCCGCAGCCGACGAGCAAGAAGACAATGCCTCCGGTGCCCAGTGCGCTTCCGAGTCGACCCAAGAAAGGCACGACAATGGCAGCAAGAAGCACAAAAAGGGCGGTCATCATGCCAAAGGGAGGAACAAGTGGTGACCAGCGGTACACGATGCCAAGCACGGTGACAAGCCAGACCACCGCCAGCAGGACGACGCGGGCTGTTCCGGTCAGCGCCAAACCCGCAATACCGGTGAATGAACCAGCGATGACGAGGTAAATGCCCGTGTGATCAAGCTGGCGCATGCGCCACCAGCCGTCATCGGTCCAGCGGATTCGATGGAACAGTGCGCTGAAGGTGTACATCGCCACCAGGCAGATGCCGTACACGCTGACGAGGATCTTGGACCATACGCCGGGGGCCATGATGACGGCCACGATGCTGGCGATGCTGACGACCGGAATCGTCCACGTGTGCAAGACGCCCCGGTAGCGCGGCGGATCGAGTGCAATTTGGCGCCGGATGTCCTCGGACAGGTCAGGCCGGCTCATGTGGCATCGAGTTTGGGGATGAGGTTGCGAAGTAGCCCGGCGATTTGTTCGGCCGCTTCGACGAAGTCAGGCAGGTCACCGCCGGCGGGATCGACGATTTCTTCCCAGGGCTCAAAGTCCACGGTTCCCAGCTCGAGTGCAGCGAGCCGTTGGGGAAGCGTTGCGAGTGGACCAGCGGCGAGGTCACGGGCGATTCGTGGGAGGGACCCGGTACGAGCGGCCAGTTCGGGCAAGTTGCGGCGGATCCAGATGATGTGCATGGGTTCGAACACCAGGATCAGGGCCGCGGGATCGCCAATTTCGGCGTCGAGCTGGCTACTGCGGTGCGCGAGGTCTTCGACGCCGACCGCATCGAGTGCACCCTTGGTGCGCACGCTCATCGGCAGGTTGGGGATCGAGTGGGTGCCAGCGCTCGTTACCGTGACGTCGGGGCCGCCATCATTCGCTGCGGCGCGCAGCAATGCAGCGCCCATCACGGAGCGGGCGGCATTGCCGGTGCATACGAACAGCACGTTGGGACGAGTCATCGGCGCACCACCATGAGGGCCTCGGCCGAGGCAGTGCGGTTGCTGTCGACACGTACCTCGGCTTCGACGGTCATGCTGCGGCTGGTTTGTCGAGTCACGGTTACCTGAAGTTCAAGGGGTGTCTGCACGGGTGTCGGCGCACGAAAGCGCACGGCCAGTTTGCCGGTGACAACAGCCGCATCAGGCGCAGTTGCGGCAGCAAGCCAGCCAATTGCCTCGTCGAGGAGACCGGCGATGACTCCTCCGTGGACGAGTCCGGGTGGTCCGGCGAATGCCGGAGCGACCGTTACGGCTCCTCGGGCGGTTGGGATCTCAGCCTCGGTGTCGATCCGCATCGTGAGACCCGGTGAGCGTGGGTTCGCCGTGCCGGCGAACGGCGAGCGCCACCGATAGTCGCCCCAGGACTCTGCGGTCGGGGTGCCATGGTCACGTCGAGGCGCATTCGCCGAGCGTTCGGCAGTCAGGGCCGTGACCTGGCCGGCGAGGGTGACTCGAGCCGCATCATCGAGTTCGCCAAAGAGCACGAGATCGTTGAGTGCACTGACCGCGTCTCGCAATGAGCGGGCGGTCGAAGCGTCTGGAAGCGTGCCCTCGCCACTCGATTCGTTGGGAGCGCCGGACACGGCGCTCAATGTAGAGCGACCGACGGGTGGCGGGGCGCGTCACGGGTGCCTTTCCAACAGGGCCCGTGTCCTACGATCGCCGAACGCTGCATGTGGGAGACGAAATGGCCAGCGGTCCACAATTCAACCTCGACCACGAAGTGGTCTACGGCACCGTCGAGCATGTGTCGCCGTTGGTCGACCGGGTGACGTGCGAGAACCCGAGTCGTTTCACCTTCAAAGGCACCGGCACCTACATCGTCGGAACCGATGATGTAATGGTCATCGACCCGGGACCACCCGAGGATGGCCATGTCGACGCGTTGGTCGCAGCCCTCGATGGCCGAACGGTCACGCACTTTCTGATCACCCACACCCACGGTGACCACTCCCCTGCTGCGGCGACACTCAAGGAACACTTCGATGCCCCGACGGTCGGATTCGGGCCCCACCCGCTGGACCGGCCTGATCCCAACGCCAGCTCCGATGACGAAGAAGCCGGGTTTGGCTTCGACGAAGACGACGATGAAGAGCCCGAGGAACAGGTCGAGTCCGAGAACGAGGGCTACAAGAGCGACCATGCGCACGACTGGGACTTCGTGCCGGACATG
Source organism: uncultured Acidimicrobiales bacterium (assembly GCA_937942965.1). Lineage (GTDB taxonomy): Bacteria > Actinomycetota > Acidimicrobiia > Acidimicrobiales > UBA10347 > UBA10347. The sequence continues at coordinate 4,699 of CALDGN010000423.1, forward strand.
GTCGTCGCCCACGGCGACGTGATTCAGGGCGCCGGCTTCTCCGTCGAAGCACTGCACACGCCTGGCCACATTTCGAACCACTTGTGCTTCTCGCTCGCGGACAAGCACGCCCAATACGACCGGTCGCTGTTCAGCGGAGACCATGTGATGGGTTGGTCGACGACGATCATCCCACCGCCCGACGGAAGCCTGAATGCGTACTTGGACAGCCTGCGGCTCCTCGTTCCTCGTGACGAAGCCGTCTACTACCCGACGCACGGTGCTCCGATCACCGCTCCTCAGGCGCTCGTGCCAGCGCTACTCGGGCACCGCGAGGCTCGGACCGAGCAGATCTTGGCTTGCCTCGGCGATGGGATCGACACGATCAAGGAGATGGTGCTCCGCATGTACACCCACGTGGACAAGAAGCTCTACAACGCCGCTGGTGCAAGCGTCATGAGTCATCTACTTGCACTGCACGAAATCGAGCGGATCACGTGCAGCGATGATCAGCCGAAACCGCGATCGATCTACGGACTGGCGGTCTGAGCCGCTCGTTCGTTACGTCGCGTCGCGGCTGGTGGCGCGGCTACGACTGATCGTGGAAACGACAGGCGACCCAGTGGTCTCGGTCGCCGACCTGTTCGAGCAGCGGGTGATCGCTCGTGCAGACGTCGTGGCCGGCCTCGTCGTTGAGACGACAGCTCGTCGGAACCTCTTCGACCGTGACTGCTGGTTTTGCGGTCCCGTGTGGATTCGTGGGGTCCGGCAGTGCCGCAAGCAGCGTGCGCGTGTACGAGTGCGCTGGCTCGAGGAAGACGAAGTCGCTGTCGCCGAGTTCGACGATGCGTCCGTTCCACATCACGGCGATGCGGTCGCTGACGTTGCGCACGACCGACAGGTCGTGGCTGATGAAGACGAGCGTGAGGCCGTAGCGCTCTTTCATGTCTTCGAGCATGTTGAGGATCTGCGCCTGCACAGAGACGTCGAGCGCCGAGACCGGCTCGTCGCAGATCAGGATCTTCGGGTCGAGCACGAGCGCCCGTGCGACAGCGACTCGCTGGCATTGGCCGCCTGAGTATTCGTGGGGGCGCCGACGAGCGGCTTCTTCGGCGTCGAGGCCGACTGCGGTGATGATCTCGTCGACGCGTGATCCGCTGAAGTCGCCGATCGCGGGGCGAGCGATGCCACGGACGACCGAGCCGAGGCCGCCGAGCAATGCCAGGAGGCCGACTGCGGCGACGAACCAGCTGCCGATGAGGATCGCTGCCATCAGTGCGAGCACGCCGACGACGACGATGGCCCACGCAACGAGCGATACCGACGCATTGGCAACGACGAGCCCTTCGCTGACAATCCGGCGAACGGTGCGCCGCGGATTGAGTGCAGCGATCGGATCCTGGAAGATCATCTGGATCGCGCTGCGGAGCGATCGGAGCTCTTGATCGTCGAGCGACGTCAGATCGGTGCCGTCGAAGTTGATCGTTCCCTCGGTCGGCCGCGGCAGCTGCACAATCGCCTTGGCGGTGGTCGACTTGCCGCAACCAGACTCGCCGACGAGGCCGAGGGTTTCGCCTTCGACGACATCGAAGCTGATGCCCTTGACGGCGCGGAACGAGGTTTGGCGATCGATGCGATAGTCGACGACGAGGTCCTCGACCCGAAGCAAGACATCGTCGCTGTTGCGGAGGTGGGCCTTGCCAATGTCGTTCCCGTGGTCACGACTGGCGTTGATCGTCGTGTCGCTCATGGTGTCTTCCCTGCCGATCGGATCGTCAGGCCGGTCGCGGTCTGGCCGGCTGCGAGGTTCGCGGCAAGGGCTGCGTTGCCATCATCGGTGCCGACGGGGTGGAAGCATGCCCAGCTGTGGATCGCTGGTTCGTTGACGTTGTCGACCGAGGCGGGCAACGTTTCGAGACAGTCGGGCTGCGTGTATCGGCAGCGAGGCGAGAACCGGCACCCGGGCGGTGGGCTGATCGGGTCCGGCGGTGCACCCGAGATCGGCGTGAGCCGGGTGTGCTTGGGCTGATCGAGCCGTGGGATCGACAGCATCAACGCCTCGGAGTACGGGTGCCGCATGCGATCGAACAGCGTCTGCGTTGGTGCCGACTCCATGACGCGGCCGCCGTACATGACGAGCACGTCATCGGTGCGTCCTCGGGCGACGCCAAGGTCGTGCGTGATCAGAACCATCGACATGCCGGTGTCTTCTTGGAGCTCGGCCAGCAGGTCGAGGATCTGCTTCTGCACTGTGACGTCGAGCGCTGTTGTGGGCTCGTCGGCGATCAGCAGCTCAGGCTCGCCTGCGAGCGCGATGGCGATCATGACGCGTTGTCGTTGTCCGCCAGAGAGCTGGTGCGGGTAGTCGTTGAGGCGGCGCTCCGGTTCGGGGATACCGACCTTGGTGAGCAGTTCGATGGCGCGATCTTTGGCGGTCTGGCCGGTCATGTTGCGGTGCAGCTTGAGCGGCTCGTAGATCTGGCGCCCGACTTTCATCACCGGGTTGAGCGAGGTCATGGGATCTTGGAAGATCATGCCGATGCGTCGACCCCAGTAGGGCTGGCGATCTTGACCGACGAGCTGTTGGCCGTCGAACAGGGCCGAGCCTTCTTCGATCTGACGGTCGCTCGAGATGAGGCCCATGATCGAGCGGTTGAGCACCGACTTGCCAGAGCCCGATTCGCCGACGATGCCGAGTGTCTTGCCGCGTTCGAGGGTGAAGCTGACTTCGTCGACAACACGGGCCAGGCCACGAGGAGTTCGGAATGCGACCGAGTAGTTCTCGACCTCGAGCAGTGGTGCCTTTGACCGTATTGCTTGTGCGTTGGCTGGGCTCATAGTGCGAGCTCTCGGACGTCGAAGTAGTCCCGCAACCGGTCACCGGCGTAGTTGAGCGCCATGACGGTCAAGAACAGGGCCAGGATCGGGCCGAAGGAAACCCACGGTGAGTTCTCGAGGGTGCGGCTGTCGGCGCCGATGAGGATCAGCTTGCCCCAGGTCGCACCCTTCTCGACCGAGAGGCCAAGGAATGCCAGGCCGCCTTCGGCGACGATGGCGACGGCTGTGCCGAGCAGGGCCAGAGCCGACATGGGAATCAAGACGTTCGGCAACAGCTCGCGGATCATGATGTGGCTCGGTTTCGCGCCCATCGCCCGTGCCGCGGTCACGAACTCTCGCTCGGTGAACACGAGGCTCGCAGAACGGGCGAGCCGGCTGACCGGGGCGATCGACAAGATGCCCAGCGTGAGCGCGATCGTGAACAGGCTGCGTTCCATAAGCGACGTGATCAGGATCGCCAGAATCAGTGCCGGGAAGCTGAGCAGCACGATCATCACGAACGATGACAGGCGGTCGAACCATCCCCGAACGAACCCGCCGACCAGACCGATCGTGCCACCGACCACAAAGCCGAACGCGACGGCGGCGAAGCCGACGACGAGCGACACCCGAGCGCCGTAGATGATGCGGCTGAACATGTCGCGGGCATCTTGGTCAGTACCCATCCAGTGATCCCCAGATGGCGAGTACGGCGGCCGGCCTTTGCCTTGGATGTCGACGAAGTTGGCGTCGGGATCCTTGAGTGGAAGCCACGGAGCGAGCACGGCCAGGCCGACGATGAGCACGAGCCAGGCAATGGCGAGCCAGAAGCCCCAGCCGAGCTTCTTCTCGGCGACAGTGCCGTCGGCGGTTTCGGTTGCCGCAAACGACTCGAGTGGTTCTTCGACAGTGCTCATGTGCGGACCCTCGGATCAAGGAGGGAGTAGAAAAGGTCGACCAAGAAGTTGAGAACGACGAACGCCGTCGCAACGATCATGACGATCGCCAGCACGACCGGGAAGTCTTCGCGCAAGATTGCCTCGACGATCGCCCGACCGAGTCCGGGTATCTCAAAGATCGTCTCGACGATGAGTGCACCGCCGATCAGGGCGCCGGCGTTGATGCCGAACACGGTGATCATCGAGAACATCGAAGGCCGCAAGGCGTGGCGGAACAGGACCGACCGACGCTTCACGCCCTTGGCCCGAGCCATCAGGATGAAGTCCTCTTGCAGTGTCGTAATCAGGTCGGTGCGCAGTAGTCGCTGGTAGACGGCGGCGGCGGGCAAGGCCAAGGTCAGCGCCGGCAGGACGAATGCGTGCAGGCGCTCGGTCCACGGATTGCCAGCGTTGTATGCCAGCGGAAACCAGTCGAGCTTGATGGCGAAGACGAACTTGAGCAGCAGGCCGAGTGCAAAGCCGGGGAGCGAGACCAGCAGGAACGACGAGAAGGTCGAGGCCTTGTCGACGGGCTTGTTGGCCCGTGATGCGGCGGCGATGCCCCATGGGATGGCGATCAGGACTGCCATCGTTTGGGCCATCACCATAAGCAGCAGTGACCGTGGCAGGCGCTCGCTGATCAGGTCGGTGACCGGCGGCTGACCGTCGCTGGCGAAGCGCACGCCGAAGTCGCCGCGCACGAAGTCGCCGAGCCATCGGAGCCAGCGTTCGAAGAACGGCCGGTCCAGGTAGTACTGCTCTTTGGCGGCTTCGATCTTGGCGAGGCTCTCGGGGTTCTCGGTGTCACCAGCGATCGGGCCGAGGATGTTGAACAACGGATCTCCGAGGAGATTCATTGCGGCAAAGGTCAGCAAGCTGACCGCGAGCAGCAACAGAATCACCAGTGCCAGTCGTTCGAGCGCGGATCGCACCGTTGTCCCCTCCCCGAGTCGCTCTTGTTCCCCTCGACCTGTCGCTTACTCGTCGAGCCAGACGCTGCTGTGCCAGGTGCGACCGTTCGTCGAACAACGCATCTGAGCGTCGGAGTCCGGCGGGGTGTGGGTGCAGATGCCCCGCACGTTCTCGGCGAACGAGTTCGCCCAGGTCGTGTGGTTCATGAACACGTACAGGTAGTCCTGGTTGATCTTCTCGACGAGCTCGTTGAGCACGGGGACACGTTCGTCGACCGTCGTAATCAGGTCGAGTTCGCTGATCAGGGCGTCTCGTTCGGGGTCACAGAAGCGTGGCCAGTTGAGTGACAGACCACCGATGGTCTTGCAGATCAGCCAGACACGGTCGTCGGCGGGGTTGATGGCACCGAACTGGCGCCAGGTGACGACGTCGTAGAGGCCGAAGGCGACTTCCTGAATGTGTGCGTCCTGAGGAAGCTCTTGGAACTGCACGTTGAAGAACTCGTTCCAGCCCTGGTCGTAGAGCTCGGCGATACGGGTCTGCACGACACTTGGGCCAGACCACTGGAATTCCATGTCGATCTTGCCGTCGGTGCAGTTGTCGGCGAACTCAGCGCAGTACTCGGCGACGAGTGGGCCCGAGCGTTCGGGCATGTCGGCCTCTTGCACGACGTCGGGGTTGTAGTACGGGCTCGACGGCGTGAACATTTGGTTCGCTGGCTGGCTCAGGCCAAGACCGATGAGGTCGAGGAAGTTCTGGCGTGGCGTCGCGAAGGTGAGTGCCTGCCGGACTCGGATGTCGTCGAACGGTGCCTTGTTCGTGTTCATCATGACGAAGAACTCTTCGCCGGTGTCGTCGAGCACGCTCTGGACGCCCTCGGTCTCGGTGAGTTCGAGGATGTTCTCTTGGGTCGAGGTCTGCAGGGCCTGGGCTTCGCCCTGGAAGAACAGCTCGTTGCGGGTGTTCGGGTCGGTGACGGGGACGAACTCGATGGCGTCGAGGTAGACCTCGCCGTTCCACCAGTTGTCGTTGCGAACAAAGCGGGTGACGCTGTCTTCGGAGCGACCGTCGAACATGAAGGGGCCGCTGCCGACAGGGGCTTGGTTCAGCGTGGGATCGTCGAGGGCGGCGGCGAGCCATGCAGGCGAGGCGACGTAGCCGAGCTGTGCGGACAGCGACGTCGGGAAGTTCGCGTTGGGGTCGAGCAGGTTATAGCGAACCGTGTATTCGTCGATGACTTCGAAGGCGCCGTCTTCGACCTTGGGGAAGAAGGGAGCGACGGCCAGGCCGACGAGTGGGTCGGCGATGACGGTCTCGAAGTTGGTGCGGACGGCCTCGGCGTTCAGGGGGGTGCCGTCGTGGAAGCTCACGCCTTCGCGGATCTTCATGTCCCAGCTGGTGAAGTCATCGTTCGGGGTGAAGGACTCGGCCAGGTAGGGGTGCCAATTGTTCTCGGTGTCCATGACCACGAGGCTGTCGAACACGGCGTTGGACATCATGAGACCCGGTGATGACAGGGCGCTGCTCACCGGGTTGATGCCGTCGACATCGGCTTCGAGGATGTAGCGGAGGGTGCCGCCAGAGACAGGACCGGCGTCGGAGGGCTCGTCTTCGATGACTTCGACCGTGTCGGCCGTGTCATCGGCCATCGCATCGTCATCGTCCATAGCTTCGTCATCCATGGCTTCGTCAGCGTCGCTCGAGCCCGTGTCGACTTCGGCGCTGGTGTCGTCGGAGCCGGTGTCGCTGGCCGAGCTATCGCTGCCACCACCGCACGCAGCGGCGAACAGAGCGAACGCAAGCAGCACAGCGGCCAAGCGCGAAACGGAACTTGTGGAACGAGTCATCATGTGACTGTTTTCCCCTCAGTTGTGCGACAACCCCATGCCGCAAGTTGTCGCACATTAGCCGTCGAAGTGGTCGCTGTCGCCCTCTTCGAGGGGGTAAATCTGACCGTTTTCTCGGCTGCTGCCGGCCTAGAGCGCCAATTCGGGAAGGTCCTCGAAGAGTGCCAGCGCTTCGGGGTTCGCAAGGGCTGCCTGATTCTTGACCGCGCGGCCGTGCACGATCTCGCGGACGGCGATCTCGGCCAGCTTGCCGCTACGAGTTCGAGGCAAGTCGGCAACTTCAAGCACGACGGCGGGCACGTGGCGCGGCGTCGCTCCGGCTCGGATGACGCGGCGAATCTCGTCGCCGAGGGCATCGGTGTAGGTCGCTCCGTCACGCATGCGCACGAAGAGCACGACTCGGGTGTCCGAGCCTGTCTGTTGGCCGATGACGAGCGATTCGAGTACAGCGTCGATCTTCTCGACTTGGGCGTAGATCTCGGCCGTTCCGATTCGTATACCGCCCGGGTTCAGCGTCGCGTCGCTGCGTCCATGGATGATCAGGCCCCCTTCGGGAGTCCATTCGGCGAAGTCGCCTTGGTGCCAGACGTT
>CALDGN010000424.1 GCA_937942965.1 uncultured Acidimicrobiales bacterium
GTACCAATCGAAGTCGCCCGAGGCATCGGAGTACAAGCCGTCCCCGATCGCGCCCGCGCAGAACACGAAGTTCGACTCGACGAAGCCAGCTTCGCCGAGCGAGTCATCAGGCTCGCCGAAGCCACAGGCACCGGGTTCTGGTGGCGGCGGAGGCGGAGGAGCAAGGAAGCTCCCAAGGAACACGTCGTAGGCGCCGGTCGTTGTGACGCCTGGACCGCTCGCCGGATCGAACGGGTCGTTCGGCAGCGATTCGACGCCCGCTACCGCGGCATAGAAGTTGCCGCCGACCTCGGTGAAGAAGTCGATGAACTCGGGGCCCTCGTCGACGGTGCTGGCAAGCAGCATGCCGTCGGCGTCGTAAAGGCCGATCGCGAACACGTTGCCCTGGTCGAGCGCGAACGCGTCGACGATCACGACCGAGTTGGGATCAACGACGCCGAGATCGAAGAAGTCGATGTCGCCCGTGGTGTCGCCCCAGGGGCCATCGCCGATCGTTCCACCGCATCGGTCGATGACGCCAGGAGGAAGGTTCGTCGGCGACGCAAGCGGGATTGCGCCGTCGTCTTCGATCGAAGGACAGAGCGGCGGTGGCGGCGGCGGAGCTTCGAAGCCGAGGACGCCGGCGATGTTCGCAGTGTCGTCCGCGTTCGAGCCGAACCCCAGGACCGGCTGGCCGGTCTCGATCGTGTCGTTGAGCCCGATCTGGTCGGGCAGCTCGATGTCGTTGACACCGACGGCGAACTGCCGAGCCGCGTTTTCGTCGGGCTTGGTGTTGCCGGTTCGGCGAGCCAGCTCAAGCCATGCTTCGACGGTCGCCGGGTTACGGCCAGGCAGGAACGAGATCCACGGAGCCGGGCCGAGCGCGGGATCGATGATCAGCTTGTTGGGATTGACCCGCCCCTCGATGGCAGCGAGTTGGGCCAGCAACTTGTCGGCTGCGGCCTGTTGAGCCGCGTCGCTCGGTACGTCTTGGGCGGCGCTGGTCGGTGCCTGGGGTAGCACTGCGAGCAGCATCGCTATCGCAAGCAGCGCGGCGATACCGCCGTGGCGCCAACGGCGCGCGAATCGTGGGATGACAGCCATTTCCGAATTCCCCCTGGAGTTCGGACCTTCCGCCAATCGGGAGGCCTGCGCACATTCTGGTACAAAAGTCGCCGCCATGTCACCCAAGGCACCCAAGGAACGTCCCCTATTTGCGTCACGGGCCCGCGATGCCGGGCAGACGAGCAACGGCGCCCGCGTTGGAACATGGGTCCAAGCGCCCTTAGACTGTTCGGGCCTTGTCGTCGGCGTGTCGCTTCTTCCATTTGGTTGCTTTTTCGCGCGTCTCTTCATGAGCTCCTAACCCGCTGCAGGACCGGGCAAGCCCTGCCAGACGCCCCCCGATTTTTCGTCGCGGGAGCGGCTGCCTCTGGTGATCACCAATCAAACAGGAGTGCACGTGGCTGTTCAGAACTCGGCGCCTCAGCGCTATTCGTTCGGCAACCTCGAGGAAGTTCTTGAACTTCCCGATCTCATTTCCATCCAGCGCGACTCGTTCAAGTGGTTCCTCGACCACGGCCTTGCGCAGATCTTCCGAGACATCAGTCCGATCACGGACTTCTCAGAGAACCTGCAGCTCGAGCTCGAGTTCGACCCCAACGACGAGGATCTCCGGCCGCCGCCGAAGTTCACCGAAGCAGAGTGCAAGCGTCAGGACATGACGTACAGCGCTCCAGTCTTCGTGCGGGCTCGCTTCATGAACGCCGAGACGGGCGAAATCAAAGAGCAGACCGTCTTCATGGGCGACTTCCCGATGATGACCGAGAACGGCACGTTCATCATCAACGGCACCGAGCGTGTCGTGGTGAGCCAGCTCGTTCGCAGCCCCGGCGTCATCTTCCAGCCCGGTGAGCGTTACCGCCTGCGTAACCTCTCCAAGCACCAGCTGGTCACCGGCACCATTCACCCGTACCGCGGCGAATGGATCGAGTTCGACGTCGAGCAAAAGCCCGGCAAGGACGTCACCGCTGGTACCCGTGTCGCTCGCAAGCGTCGCCTGTCGATGTTCACCCTCATCCGTGCCCTCGGCTTCGATGAAGAGAACGCACCCGGCTTCCTGCCCCGCTTCGTCAACCACTTCGACTTCCTCGAAGGACAGTGGGAAGAAGACCAGACCAAGCTCCTGGCCCAGACCCAGGACGAAGCGCTGCTCGAGATCTACAAGCGTGTCCGCCCCGGCGAACCGCCATCCGTCGAGTCCGCTCGCAACTACTTCCGTAGCGCGTTCTTCGAGAGCCGCCGTTACGACCTCAGCCGCGTCGGTCGCTACAAGCTCAACCGCAAGCTCGGTCCAGAACTCGATCGTCTCGAAGAGACCTTCGGCCTGAAGCTCGACAAGCCAGAGCTCGACCAGCCGGTCCTGTCGCCCGCCGAAGTGCTGGCCAGCTGTACCTATCTGCTGCACCTCGTGCGCGCCGAGCCGGGCTACCGCCTCGACGACCAGGACCACTTCGCCAACCGCCGCATCCGCTCGGTCGGTGAGCTCATCCAGAACCAGGTCCGCATCGGCCTGAGCCGCATGGAACGTGTTGTGCGTGAGCGCATGACCACCCAGGACGTCGAGGCGATCACCCCTCAGACGCTCATCAACATCCGTCCGGTCGTCGCTGCGGTCAAGGAGTTCTTCGGAACCTCGCAGCTGTCGCAGTTCATGGACCAGGTCAACCCGCTCTCCGGTCTGACCCACCGCCGTCGCCTCTCGGCGCTCGGCCCAGGTGGCCTCAGCCGTGAGCGTGCAGGCTTCGAAGTTCGAGATGTGCACTTCAGCCACTACGGCCGCATGTGCCCAATCGAGACGCCTGAAGGTCCGAACATCGGTCTGATCGGTGGCCTCGCCAGCTTCGCTCGCGTCAACGACTTTGGTTTCATCGAGTCGCCGTACCGCATTGTCGAAAACGGTGTCGTCTCCAAGGACATCCGCTACCTCGCCGCTGACGAGGAAGAGGAATACGTCGTCGCCCAGGCCAACGCGCCGATCGACGAAAACGGTGCGTTCACCGCCGACAAGGTCCTCGTACGTCGCTCGCCTCAGGCAGCAACGCTCGAAGGTCTGCGACTGCAGCTCGAACAGGACGTCTTCTTCGGTGCGACCACCGAGATCTCGTACGTTCCACCAAAAGAAGTCCAGATGATGGACGTCTCGCCGAAGCAGATCATCTCGATCGCTACGGCGCTGATTCCCTTCCTCGAGCACGACGATGCCAACCGTGCCCTCATGGGCGCCAACATGCAGCGCCAAGCGGTGCCACTGCTGCGGGCCGAAGCCCCGTACATCGGCACCGGCGTCGAGGCCCGTGCGGCCAACGATGCCGCCGACATGATCCTGGCGCTCGACAACGGCACCGTTGAAGAAGTCAACGGCAACAGCCTGGTGATGAACTACGACGGCGAGGGAAAATACACCCACGTCCTCTCCAAGTTCAACCGTTCGAACCAGGACACCTGCATCAACCACAAGATCCGCGTGGTCGTTGGCCAAAAGGTCAAGACCGGCCAGCTCCTCGCTGACGGACCGTCGACCGATCACGGCGAACTCGCACTCGGCAAGAACCTGCTCGTGGCCTTCATGCCATGGCGCGGGTACAACTTTGAAGATGCGATCATCCTGAGCGAGCGCCTCGTCAAGGACGACGTGCTCACCTCGATCCACATCAAGGAACACGAGATCGACGCTCGGGACACCAAGCTCGGCCCCGAAGAGATTACTCGGGACATCCCGAACCTCTCCGAGGACATCTTGGCTGACCTCGACGAGCGAGGCATTGTGCGGGTCGGCGCTGACGTTGGC
>CALDGN010000425.1 GCA_937942965.1 uncultured Acidimicrobiales bacterium
GGCCGACTGTCACTTCGTGGGTTCGCAATCGGTTGGCGGCCCGAACTGGAAGGTCGCCTACGACGGCTACCTCGACTTCTACCACCTGCCGATTCTGCACAAGAACACGTTCGGCCCCGACTACGGCAACAAGGCGATCTACGACGCCTGGGGTCCGCATCAGCGGGTGAGTTCCCCGGACATTCGTTCGAAGACGATCGGCGAGGTCGACGAGGCCGACTGGACTGACGAGCACATCACGACGGGCGTGTGGACGATCTTCCCGCACGTGTCGATCGCCGGGTTCAAGGTCGAGGCCGAGGGCGTTGACGGCGGCGGGCGCATGTACATGGTGTCGGCGCTCTACCCGGGCGACGATCCCGACACCTCGGTGACGACACAGAACTTCTTGGCCACGTTTGAGCCGAGCGATGAGTTGCGTCCGGTGATCGAGGCGCAGATGGGCTTCCTGCTCAAGGTCGTGCGCGACGAGGACTACTTCACCGGCAACCGCATCCAGCGGGCGGTGAAGACGGGCGCCAAGACCGAGTTCTTGTTCGGCCGCAACGAGGCTGGCGGGCAGCGGTTCCACGGCTGGGTCGACCAGCTCGTCGCCGCCGAGTCCAACGACGACTTCGCCCAGCTCTTCGACCGAGCCGAGATCGCCTTCCAGCGCTAACCCCGGCAGGCGAACCTGGCACCCCTGTCGTTTGGGGTGGGACGGGTAGCCTCGGCCGATCACCTCTCGTTCGAATCAGGCCCTCGCCGTTGCGGCGACGGCGATGCTGCTGGCGGCCTTCGTCGGCACGGCGACCAACATTGCCGTCCCCGTCCTCGAAGAACAGTTCCCCGACGCCAGCTTGGCGACGGTCTCGTGGGTCGTGTCGGGATTCAGCGTCGCGCAGGTCACGTTCATGCTGGTCGGCGGGCGGCTGGCCGACCGGTTGGGCCGCAAGAAGATCTTCTTGCAAGGCCTGGCTGTCTTTGCGATCGGCGCGGCGTTGTCCGGTATCGCTCCGACGATCGAGCTGATCATCTTGAGTCGTATCGGTCAGGCGATCGGCGTGTCGCTCATGTTGCCGGCGTCGCTCACCGCGGTCCTGCCCGAGTATCCGCCGGAGCGCCACGGCTCGGTCGTGTCGTGGTGGTCGGCGATGGGCGTGCTCGGCGCCGCAATCGCACCAACCGTTGCTGCAGGCATTCTTGAGCTGTCGGGCTGGCGGGCCGTGTTCCTGTCAGCAGTGCCGATCGCCGTGCTGGCGTATGTTGCCGGGCGCCGGATTTTGCAGGACGGCATCGTCGCCGAGGACCCAGCGCCGCTCGACCTCCTGGGAGTCGTGACAGGGACGCTCGCCGTCGGCGGCTTGGCGATCACGATCGTGCAAGGTCGAATCTGGGGCTGGACGGACCCGAAGATCCTGCTGCTGATGGTCATCACGGTCGTTTCGGGCACGGTCTTTGCCCGCAGCTCGATGCGACACCCCGAGCCGCTGCTGGACTTCGGCCTGTTCACGATTCCGACCTTCTCGGTGACGACGCTCGCGGGCGCGGCCATCTCGACGTCGACCAGCGCGACGTGGTTCCTCTACCCGCTGTTCATGACCGAGGTGTGGGAGTACTCGATCCTCGAAATCGGACTGGCGATGACACCCGGCCCTGGCGTGCTCGTGCTGCTCGCCCCGATCGCAGGGCGCCTCGCCGACCGCTACGGGTATCGCTGGCCGATGATCATCGGCGCCGCGATGGCAACCGCAGGCACGGCCTGGATGGCGTGGCAGCTCGACCCTGGCGGCACCTATGTCGTCGCGTTCCTCCCTGGCACATTGTCCATCGGCTCCGGCATGGCGCTCATGCTCGGCCCGGCCAACGCGGCGGCCTTGAGCGGCGTGCCCGGCGAGCAACTCAGTTCCGCGAACGCCACGTATTCGACGGCGCGATCAGCAAGTGCCGCGCTCGGAGTTGCCGTGAGCGCCGCGATCATCGGCGATACGGCTGTGGGCGAGCGACTGAGCGCGTTCCGGGCGAGTTGGTGGACGATGGTCGCCGTGATGGCGCTCGGCCCGGTGCTGTTGTGGTGGAAGTACCCCCGCAACGAACGGGGCTAGCGACTAGCGGATCTCGATGAGGCCGCTCGGCGTTTCGACGCGGGCGACGAGGGCGGCCGGGCCTTCGATGACGTCGACGGCGACGCCGAGCGCCTCGGCACTCGCACGCACTGCGGCATCGGGGTGGCTGACGGTCAGCGACACCAGCTGGCCCATCGACGGAAGTGTCGTCGCTGGCGACGGGCTTGCGCCCCAGTCGATAGCGAACGGCAATGCGCCTCCGCTCGCGGCACCTGAGTCGCCGCCGCGGGTGAGCGTCCAGGACAGCAATTCGCCGTCGGGCTTGCGCCGACTCATCTCAGCGACGGAGCCGGGGTCCATGCCAGCGGCTCGCATCGCGGCGACGACATCGTCGAGGGATTCGCTAGCGACAGGATGGATGGCGTAGCCGACGAGCTTGGGCGTCTCGAGGTCGTCGAGCCCGAACGGACGGGGATGCGACGGGTCGGGCTGTTCGGGGTCAATGCCGATGATCTCGAAGTACGTGCGGTCGTCGAACGTCAGCAGCTCGTTGCACGAGCCATGTCCCGGGTGGGGGCCTCCGACGACCGGCTCTGCCCCGGCCAGCGAACGAATGTGGTCGACGCCAGCAGCCAAGTCTGGCGACGCAAAGATCAGGTGGTCGAGTTCAGGCATGGAGGTGGCTCACTTCGGTCGGCGGGGCATGAACGGGTCAGCGTCGGGTCGATGCAGTTCGTGGGCACGGCGCCAGCGAGCGAACGCAGCCAGGATGTGTGGCGGGTCGCCGTGGATCTCGGTGAAGCAGCCGTTCGCTTCGCGAGTGTCGAAGTACGCGGCATCGACGCCGTCGGCATAGAGCCGCGTGGCGCATTCGAAACCCATCGATTCGAGGCGGGCGAATTCGGCTTCGAAGTCGCGCACGAGCACGCCGACGTGGTGGAAGCCCTCTTCGCCCGGTTCGAACATGTCCCGGTAGATCGACGGTGTGTCATCGTGTTGGGCGATGAACTGAATCATCTGGTCACCGAGGTAGCCGAACGCGTAGGACACATCCGCCTCGTTATCGGTGCCTCGGTACTCGAAGCGGTCGGTCGTGTGATGAGGCACGACGACGAACGGCCCCGCGTGGAACAGGTCGTGCCACTTCCGACAGGCGTCCTCGACATCGTTGACGAAGTACGCCTGCTGGAAGAACGGATACCGCTCGAGCACTGGCTACTACAGGTCGCGTAGGACGGCCATGAGCTGGGGCAGGTCGGCGCCGCGAGCCATGATCTCGTCCATGCCGCCGACAACGCCGGTGATGTTGGCCAGCACGATGTGCTCGAGGCCGTTACGGGCATAGCCCTCGAACATGCC
>CALDGN010000426.1 GCA_937942965.1 uncultured Acidimicrobiales bacterium
GCACCGTTGTAGTGGTTCTTCCACGCGATGCGGGCCATGACCTCTTTCAACTCGTCGCTGTCCACGCCGTACTTCTCGGCATAGGCCGGAGCGAGCAGCGAGAACGCGGCGGGAGCGGTCGAAGCGGCCTTGGTGCCATCGTCAGGAACAGGCGAGCCGGTCAAGCCAGACATGCCGTTGTCCTTGAGCTTCTCGACGCCGATCGCCATCACCATGTCGAAGGCGCCCGACGCAACCGCATAGGCGGCGTTGCGGAACGCCTCGGAGCCGGTGGCGCACATGTTCTCGACGCGCGTGACCGGCTTGTAGTCGAGCTTGAGCGGCTTCGACAGCGTCAGGCCGGACGTGCCGGAGCCAAGCGTGCCGAACCAAAACGCGTCGACATCGTCTTGGTGGATGCCAGCCGAGTCGTATGCCGCGTGCGCGGCTTCGATGAGCATGTCATCGACGGACTTGTCCCAGTGCTCACCGAAGTTGGTGCAGCCCATGCCAATGATGGCGACTTGATCCTTGATGCCTCGTGAACCCATGACCGGTACTCCTTGGGGTGCGCTCGATTTAGCGAATTGGTGTTGCTTTCCAGAAATAGTTGTGCACGCCGTCAGCCGTAAGCATACGACGGAAGGTCATGCGGACTCGTAACCCGATCTTGGCCTCGTCGGGATGCGCGTCGGTCAGCTCGCAGTTGAAGCGGCCTCCGCCGTCGAAGTCGATGACCACGACGATGGTCGGAGGCGACGGCGAGAAGTTCAAATGATCGATCGTGTACGTGGCCACGGTGGCCTCGACGTCGGCCATCGGAATCATGTCCATCTCGTCGACGGCGCCACCCTTGAGCGACACACGCTGCGGCGGAAGATGCACCATGCCCGAGCTGCGGTCACGGCTCGCCATGAACCCGAACTTCCACTGCACGTTGCGAGCAGACGGGGGAGCGGCGGGCGGAACGGGGTCGGGGCGCCGGGGCGGTTCACGATCGAGGTAGCCGCGCCAGGTCAGGAACTTCTGGTAGTCGAGGTCGTCGTTGCCGTCCTCGATCTGCTGAGCGATCGGGGAAGCGGGCGAGTACTCGGCGATCGCATCGGTCGTGCGGAAGAAGTTGACGTCGCAACCGTCGGCGAGCGAGATCACCATGATCAGCTTGCCCGGCTCGGCGGTGTCGAGTAGGTGGCAGAGCGCCAGCAGGCTTTGCGAGCTGCCACTGTTGCCGACGGTGTCGCCCAGGTTGCTGGCCATCGGCTTGTCGCCGACGCCAGCTGCGCCGGCGGCTCCGCGTGCGGCGCGGGCGTGCAGGCCCGCGACCACAACAGCGTCGACCGACTCGGCCGAAATCTCAACGTCTTTGAATGCAGCCGTCGCAGCCTCGGCCACGAGTGGCAGATAGGCAGCCTCGCCGAAGCGCTCTTCCCATACGCGGCTGTACGGCCAGCCGGGCTGGCGCCAGCGATCGAGGAACTCGCCCGTCGCCGATGCGCCACCGAGCCATTCAGCGATGACCGGTGCGTCGATCTCGCTGCCGAGCATGAGCGCCACGGCAGCGTCGCCGGTGTTGGCTTCGTCGCCGCTTCCGGGCCGACCGGTGCGCACATCGGAGCTGGTCATCAGGATCGGGCGACTGTCGTTGAGCGCCGCGAGCAGCGCGCCGGTTGTCGAACGAGTCGAGCCGACCATGTCGGTGGCGAGCACGGCTGACGGCATGTTCAGCGCCGCATGAATCGCGTTCGCGTTGGTCTTGTCGAGGTACGGAGGCGTCACCGACGAGAAGTAGATGGCGGCCGGCTCAGGCGCCTCGCTTGAGCGCATCAGCGCACGAGCGGCTTCGACCGACATCGACGTGGCGTCTTCGTCATAGGACGCAACGGCGCGAGTCCCGCGGCCACCGCCACTGCCGAGCGCAGCCGTGATTGCTTCCTTGCGCAGCCGGTTGTACGGCACATAGGCGCCGTAGCCCAGGATCCCTCTCATCGATCACCCTTCATCGAGTTCCGAACCCGGATTCTGTCACGAGCGACTCGCGCCGCGGAAGTCCGCTCTGAGACGGCGGTCTACTGTGGGGACATGGTTCGCCCCTACGACGGTCACGGTGATGAGGCCGATGGCCGCGGATCAGGTGCGAACGAGGCGGGTACCTGGATCGGCGAAGGCGACCCGCCCGAAGACTTCGTTGCTCCACAAGGTGGGGCTCCGGCCGAGACCGCTGCGCGTCCGCCGAGTCGCGACCGGCGACTACTGATCGGACTCTGCGCCCTCGTGCTCTTCTGGCTCGCCGTCGTCGGGTTGGGGCGCCTCGCTGCACCTGACGAAGTCGCCCAGCCGCCTGCCCCGACACCGACGCCCGCTCCCACAGCGACGCCTGCGCCGACCGCGACCCCGATGCCGACGCCAACTCCCGAACTCGAGGTGCCGGCCGAGAGCGTCGACGTCGCCCAGCTCGGTGCTCGCATGGAGTCCTCTGTTCAGGTCGAGCGGATGGTGCGCCAGCTCGGTCGCCGTGGCTCCGACGCGATCCTGGCCTACCGCTCCTTCCAAGGCATCGTGCTCGTCGACCTTGCGTCGGGAACCGCCGACGTCGTCGAACCTTCGGTCGATGCGCTCGGGTACGCGCCCGAGTTCGTGATCGTGCGAGGCGATGACGTCCAGTCGATCGACCTCGACCGCAGCGACATCTTGTTGCGGGCCGTCGGTCAAACGATCGCCATCGACCCGGCTGACCTCGACGTGCGCCTCATCGCCGATGACACCAGCCTGATCGTCACCGACACCAAGAGCTCGGGCATGTACTGGGTGCCCGGCCGCGACCTGCAAGGCCAAGCCGCCGAAGTGCTCACGCTTTCCGGAGGCCAGGTCAGCTGGTTCCGGGCACCGCACGCCATCCAACTCATCGTCGAAGACGGCCTCGGCCTCCTCGCCGTGAGCAAGCGCGGCGAGGGCGAGACCCTGATCGCCGACGGAGGCGAGTTCGTTCCGCTCTTCGAGCATCCCGTCATCGACGGCAACGCATCGGGTGCGCTGCTGCGCATCTGCGACGAGACGACCTGTCGTTTCGAGATCACCCGTTACTCGATTGGCGACGAGATCGATGACGCAACGAGCTGGCCCGTGCCCGACGACTTCGTGAGCCAGGGCGATCGCTTCTTGCTGTCACCCGACGCCCAAGCGATCTTGCGCTACACCGAACACGGCTTCGCCGAGATCTACGACAACAACGACCAGAGCGTCAGCTGGGTGACCGGCGCCTCGATGCATCACGCGTCGTGGGGTCCCGACTCATCGTTCGTCGCCTGGATCGACCTACTCGGCGCCCCCGAGATCCGCGTCATGTTCATCGACGAGCGCGACTGGCTACGGATCGACCTCGACGACATGGGTCTGCCCCGGCCGATCGGCACCGAGCTCGTCGTCTTCGAGCAACCCTCCGACGAACCCGAGTCGAGCTGACATGGACATCACCCCGCCAGACCGGCCGTTCGCGAACGCCATCGAAGACAGCCGGCGGTGGCACGACGTCGCGTTGCGCCCGGACGACATCATCATCTCGACACCTCCCAAGTGCGGCACCACATGGACGCAGGGGATCGTCAGCTCACTGATGTGGCCCGAAGGAGGAGAGCCCGGGACGCTGTCCGGACGCAGCCCGTGGCCAGACGCCCGCTTCGGACCGACCGAGGCGATGCTCGAACAGGTCGAAGCAATCTCACATCGCCGCTTCCTGAAGTCGCATGCGCCCGCGTGGGCACTGCCGTTGTCGCCCGACGTTCGCTACATCACCGTCTACCGGAACCCGGCCGACGCGCTCGTCTCGTGGGGCAACCACCGCGAATCGATGATGCCCGAAATCATGCGGATGGTGAATGGTGCTGCTGCCGCAGTTGGCGTCGACCCGATGCCAGAAACCTGGGAGGGCGACTGGCAGGTCCTCTTCGACGAATGGCGCGATCTCAGCAATCCGATCATGCATCTGGCGTCGTGGTGGGATCGCCGCCACGACGACAACGTGCTGCTCGTCCACTACGCCGACCTCTACGCAGATCTTGAAGCTGGCATGCGTCGAATCGCCGACTTCTTGTCGCTCGATGTGCCTGAGCCTGCATGGCCCGAGGTCGTCGATCGCTGCCGCATGGACTCGATGCGCGAAGCAGCCCGAGCGGTGCAGCCGAATCGCCGGGTGGGCTTCCGCGACGGCGTCGATTCGTTCTACTTCAAGGGCGGCAACGGCCGAGGCGCCGAACTCCTGCCAGCAGATGTGATGGCGAGCGTCGACGCGCTCGCCAGCGAACTACTGACGCCCGAAGCCGCCGGTTGGCTCTACCAGGGCGGCAGCTCGCTACCTGCGTAGCGGTGCCGCCCCAGCAGGGCGCACAGAATCGCTACGAGCGGGACTTCATCAGTGGCATGACCTTTTCACCGAACTCGGCGGTCGCCACCGGGTAGTCGTCGAACACGCACATGGTGCCCTTGACGCCAGGGATCTGAGCAACCTCGTCGAGCTTGGCTGCGATCGTTGCGTGACTGCCGACGATCGGGCCGATGTTCAGGTTGAACGCGCCCTGCATCTCGGTGATCTTCTCGGCCGTTGCACCGGCAGTATCAAGTTCGGCCTGGCCGGTCATGAACTTGATCGCCTCGAGATCGGCGCCGTCCTTGTAGCTCTGCCACTTGGCCTCGGCCTCGGCATCGGTGTCGCCCATGGTGATCTGGAACAGCACGTACACGCCGACGTCGCGGCCGGTTTTCTCAGCCGCTGCCATCAGTCGACCGGCGTCGTTGCGCACGACGTCGAGGTCAGACGTGCCGATGATGAACTGATAGTCGCCATAGGTCGCACAGAAGTCCATGCCGACATCGGACTGCCCGGCACACACGAGTGGCACCTTGCCCGCTGCAGGTGACGGGCTCAGGCGGCAGTCATCCATCTGGAAGTGCTCGCCCTTGAAGTCGCTGGCGCCGTCGGCCCAGAGCTCTTGCATGATCGTGACGTACTCGGTGGCGTATTCGTAGCGCTTCTCGTAGTACCAGTCGCCGGGCCAGACACCCATCTGCGAGTACTCGATCTGGTTCCAGCCCGACACGATGTTGATGCCGAAGCGGCCACCACTGATGTCGTCGATCGTGGACGCCATGCGGGCGACCATCGCCGGTTCCATGGTCGGAAGAGCGACCGAGGCGTACAGGCCGATCTTCTCGGTCGCCGCCGCCAGGCCAGCCATGAGCGTGAACGATTCGAGGTTGTGGTCCCAGAACTCGGTCTCGCCGCCGAAGCCGCGGAGCTTGACCATCGAGAGCAAGAAGTCGAAGCCGTACTGCTCGGCCCGCTCGGCAGTCGTCCGGTTGAGTTCGAAGCTCGGCATGTATTGCGGTGCCGCCTTCGACATCATCCAGCCGTTGTTCCCGATCGGAATGAAGATGCCAACGTCCATGAATGCTCCCTGCGTTTGCGCCACCGAGTGCGGCGTACCCAACGTGGGGTTTAGCAGCCGAGGGGCCGAGCCGTCAGCTCGACTGGCGTTGGAGTTGCTCGACGACGTGCGCGAGCGGCTCGACATCGGCGTACTTCGCGTCGAGGTCGAAGAGGGTGTTGCGGTGCAGCTCGGGGCTGCGATCGCCGCAGGCTTCGTCGACGACGATGGGCACGAAGCCGTATTGGCACGCATCGACCGCGGTCGCTCGAACGCAGCCGCTCGTGGACACGCCGGCGATCACCAACGTGTCGATCTCGCGCTGTCGGAGTGCGGCGGCGAGGTCCGTGTCGTAGAAGCTTGAGGCTTGCTGCTTGGTGACCACGGTCTCGTTGGCTTCGGGTTCGAGGCCGGGCACCCACTCGCCGAGCGGGCCGCCTCGATCGAAGACCGAAAGGGCTGCGACCTTGCGGTAGAAGACACCGCCATTCGCCCCGCCCGGTTCGAACTCGACCCGGCTCCAGAACACGGGGATGTCAGCCGCCCGTGCGGCGTCGAGCAGCGACCGGCAACCGGCAACGGCAGCATCGGTTGGCAGGCAGAGAGGAGAGTCGTCGACGAAGTACGCCTGGCACATGTCGACGATGAGCACGGCGGGACGTTCGCCGAACCCGAGCCGGCGGTTGAACCCGGCAGCTTCGTAGTCCTCGGCCATCTGGTCTGGATCGCTGGGTTGTGCGGGATTGCGGCTCTCGGGCACGCCACGAACCTACTGCGGGTCAACCACCGCAGCGTCTACTGCGCGACCGACGGGCGGTAGCGTCGAGTCATGGCTGATCTGTTGCGTCCCCGGACTTCCAAGAAGGCAGAGCTGCGGGCGCTGCTCGACACCGCAGTGCGCGACCGCAAGCCGCTCGTACTACCCGGTTGCTACGACGCACTCGGCGCTCGACTGATCGAAAAGGCCGACTTCGACGTCGTCTATATGACCGGCTTCGGCACGACCGCCGGATTGCTCGGCCGTCCCGATGTTGGACTGCTGGGACTTTCCGAAATGGTCGACAACGCCCGACGCATCGTCGACGCCGTCGATCGGCCTGTCGTCGCCGATGCCGACACCGGCTATGGCAACGCAATCAACGTTGTGCGCACCGTGAGCGCCTACGAGTCCGCCGGTGTGGCTGGCATCCATCTCGAAGACCAGATCCTGCCGAAGAAGTGCGGCCACATGGAAGGCAAGCAAGTCGTACCTCGCGACGAGTTCGTCGGCAAGATCCGGGCCGCAGCAGCCGCCCGCACCGATCCCGACTTCGTGCTCATCGCCCGCACCGACGCCCGGGCCCCACACGGGCTCGACGAAGCCATCGCCCGCGCGGAGGGCGCCCTCGAAGCCGGCGCCGACGTGCTCTTCGTCGAAGCGCTCGAGAACGACGAAGAGATCGCCATCGTCTCCGAACACTTCGCCGACACGCCGACGGTGTTCAACTGGGCCGAAGGCGGCAAGACACCACCACTGACCTACGACCAGATCGCCGAGTTGGGCTTCGCGATCATCATCATGCCGATCGGCACGATGCTGGCCGCAACCGCGGCGATGCAGTCGTTCCTCGCCAAGCTCAAAGCTGACGGCACCCCGGCCGCGTTCGGCGACCAGCTCATGGGATTCAGCGACTTCACCGACCTGATCGGGCTGCCCGAGATCAACGAGCTCGAAGCCCGCTTCAGCGGCTAGCGAACGGCGCTACCTAATGAACGGCGCTACCTGATGGTGACGGGCGTGGTGACTTCGGCATAGAAGTCGTTGCCCTTGTCATCGACGACGATGAATGCGGGGAAGTCTTCGACGTCGATCTTCCAGATTGCTTCCATGCCGAGCTCGGGATATTCGAGCACCTCGACGTGGCGGATCGAGTCCTTGGCCAACCGTGCGGCCGGGCCGCCGATCGAGCCGAGGTAGAAGCCACCGTGGGTGTTGCACGCCTGCGTGACCTGCTGAGAGCGGTTGCCCTTGGCGAGCATGACGAGTGACCCGCCAGCTGCCTGGAACTCTTCGACGTAGGGATCCATGCGACTTGCCGTCGTCGGACCGAACGAGCCCGACGCATAACCCTCGGGAGTCTTGGCCGGACCTGCGTAATAGATGGGGTTCTCACGCAAGTACTCGGGCATCTCTTCGCCCGCCTCGAGGCGTTCTTTGATCTTGGCGTGCGCGATGTCGCGGCCCACGACGAGCGTGCCGGTCAGCGCCAGACGGGTCTTGACCGGGTACTGCGTGAGCTGGTTCCGGATCTCGTCCATCGACTGGTTGAGGTCGACAGTGACGACCTCGTCGCCCAAGTCGTCTTCGGTCGTCTCGGGCAGGAACCGCGCCGGATCCGGTTCGAGGGCTTCAATCCAAACACCTTCGCTGTTTATCTTGGCCAGCGCCTGTCGGTCAGCCGAACAGGACACAGCGATGCCGACGGGGCACGAGGCCCCGTGGCGGGGGAGTCGGATCACGCGAACGTCGTGGCAGAAGTACTTGCCGCCGAACTGGGCGCCGATGCCGAAGCCGCGCGTCATCTCGAGGATGCGCTGCTCCCACTCGGTGTCGCGGTAGCCGTGACCGAGCTCGGTGCCTGCGGTGGGCATTCCGTCGAGGTAACGCGTCGAAGCCATCTTGGCCATCTCAACCGCGAACTCCGCCGACGTACCGCCGATGACCACACCAAGGTGGTACGGCGGGCAGGCCGACGTGCCGATCTTGCGGAGCTTCTCGTCGAGGAACGCCGTCAGGCTCTTCTCGTTGAGCAGCGCCTTGGTCTCTTGGAACAAGAAGCTCTTGTTGGCCGAGCCGCCACCCTTGGCCATGAAGAAGAACTTGTACTCGTCGCCCGGGACGTGTTCGAGCTTGATCTCGGCCGGCAGGTTGTTGCCGGTGTTCTTCTCGCTGAACATCGACAGCGGCGCAAGCTGCGAGTACCGCAGGTTTGACGTCTGGTACGTGTCGAAGATGCCCTTGGCGATCGCCGGCTTGTCGTCGCCGGGCGTGAGTACGTACTGGCCCTTCTTGCCCTTGACGATGGCCGTGCCCGTGTCTTGGCAGCCGGGCAGGATTCCTGCGGCCGCGATGTTGGCGTTCTTCAGCAGCTCAAGCGCCACGAAGTGGTCGTTCGGCGATGCCTCGTCGTCATCGAGGATTGCCCGGAGTTGGCCGAGGTGGCTCGGGCGAAGCAGGTGCGCGATGTCGCGCATGGCCTCGGACGTCAGCGCCGTGATGGCCTCGTGATCGACCTCGAGGAAGCTGCGTCCTCCGAGATCGATCTGTTGCACACCGTCGGTCGAGACCAGCCGATACTCGGTGGTGTCGGGCTCGACGATCGGTGTCAGGTCGGTGAATTCGAACTCAGCCACAGCGGCTCCATTCAGTTCTGGGCCGCTTCGCACGTCGGCGTCGCAGCGCGATCGTTCCGTTTTCGAAGATTCGGTTTCGTCAGCCGAGGGCTGGCGTGCCGAGGTACGGCGGAGGATCGCCAGCCTCGGGAAGCACCGGGTAGCTCCAGCTCATCTGCTTGGCCAGTTCCTTGGTAACCACGTTCCACTCACGTGGGTTCCAACCTTCGGCAGCGTTCACGACGTTGAGGGCGTGATCGATGTGCACGAAGGCGGGCAGGTGCTCAAGCTCAAGGCTCTTCACAAAGGCACGGTCCGGATCGGTGAAGGTCAGGAACTCGTCAGCCATTGGGCCGAGGAACTGCTGGGCTTCTTCGTCGGTGCCGGTGACCAGCCATGCGGTTCGCACGTCGGCGGCGTTGTAGTTCGCCAGCATGCGGGCGGCCGTGTCGATGATCCAGGAGCTCTCATGGGTGAAGGGATCGAGGATCACCACCGCCAAATGAAAGGTCGTAACCCAGTCCTCAAGCGGACGCGGGTCGCCCTGGAGGGGGTCGAGCTGAATCTCAGGGGAGGGAGCGGTAGCCATCACCACAAACGCTAGCCGCCAACGGCCGCCATCTGACTGCCCATCTGCGGGGTCGCACCTAAAAGCGCTTCATCCTGGGGTCGCACCTAAAAGCGGTTCACTTTGAAGCGGTGTCAGGCGCGACCCCGTGAAGCGGTGTCAGGTGCGACCCGGGGAAGGGGTGGGTTGACAGGTCATGGATCGGAGGCCGCCGCTAGGTTGGGGCTGTGCACCCGATCGAACGCCTGCGATACGTAGCCCGGGCCTCGCATGTGCCCGCCAAGTACCTGGTGCGTGACACCGCGATGGCGCTGTCGGACTTCGTCGGCGATGACGCCGTGCTGCTGATCTCGTGCAAACGCATTCTTGATCGTCAACCGTCAGCCGCGCCGCTCGTCTGGCTCGTTGCCCACGCACTCGGTGCTCCGAACCCGTCGTCTGCCCTGTGGGACGCCGCCGAAGAGATCGAAGGCGATAAGAGTGCCGCCGCACTGGCCTACGAGCTGCCTGACGACGCGACAATCGCGACGATCGGCTGGAGCGATTGGCTCGCCGATGTACTTCGTGTCCGCGGTGATGTCGGTGTGGTCGTCATCGACCTCGATGGCGAAGCCGAATACGAGCTCGAGACGTCCGCCGACCCGGACCAGCACTGGCTCTGCGTTGACCCAAGTGGTGCCGGCCAAGCCCTGAGCGAAGCGACCCACGTCGTGCTCGGCCTTGACGCGCTCGGCCCCGAGCAGTCGATCGCCCGTCAAGGCGCGCTCATGCTCGCAGCGACAGCCAAGCATCGCGAGATGCCGGTGTGGGGCGTCGCCCCGACCGGCTTTGCGCTGCCCGACCGCATGTACAGCGGCCTCGCTCGGCGCTGGCACGAGTCCGAAGCGACCACCATCTGGGAACGCCCGGTCGAAGAGATCGAGACGACTCTGTTCGACCGCATCGCGACCCACAAGGGCGTCGTCGCTGCCGCCGACGCGCTCCGTATGAGCGGATGCCCGATCGTCCCCGAACTCTTCTGACCGTTCGGTCCGACTCCACGCTCGATCTCGCCATGCCTGAGGAAGTAGAGCCGGCTGTTCCGTTCGCGGTTGTCGACCCGCTGCTGGCTTGGTCCGAGACCCAACTGCGGGACCTGCCATGGCGCCAGACCCGCGATCCGTGGAAGATCTTGGTCAGCGAGATCATGCTCCAGCAGACCCAGGTGTCTCGAGTGATCGATCGCTGGCACGAGTTCCTGGACCGCTTCCCGACGGCGACTGCGTGTGCCGATGCTCCGACCTCGGCCGTAATCGAGCTGTGGGCCGGGCTTGGCTATAACCGGCGGGCCGTCAACTTGTGGCGAGCAGCCGTCGAGGTGCGCGACCACCATGGTGGAGCGTTACCCCGGACCGTCGCCGGTCTCCAGTCGCTGCCTGGCGTAGGTCCCTACACCGCTCGAGCGGTTGCTGCGTTTGCCTACGAGCTCGACGTCGGTGTCGTCGACACCAACGTCGGTCGGCTCCTGGCCCGCTGGACTGGCGAGAAGCTCAACGCCAAGCAAGCCCAAGCGATGGCCGACGCACTCGTGCCGACCGGCAACGGCTGGCGCTGGAACCAATCGCTCTTCGACTTCGCCGTCGCCGTGTGTGCCAAGAAGACACCCGACTGCGAGGCCTGCCCGCTTCGGCCTGACTGCGCCTGGTCGGGCAGGGGAGACGACCCGGCAGCGGGAAGCGCCGGTGTCTCCGGCGGGCAAAGCCGATTCGAGGGATCGGACCGTCAGGTCCGCGGTCGGATTACCGATGCCCTGCGAGGCGGGCCGATCCTGGTCGACGATCTCGCTGCGTTCGGTCGACCGGAGGACACCGAAGC
>CALDGN010000427.1 GCA_937942965.1 uncultured Acidimicrobiales bacterium
CGAAAGAACAAGCTGCTCCAGAAGCAGAAAGAGGGCAAGAAGCGGATGAAGTCCATCGGCCGCGTCGATGTCCCCCAAGAAGCCTTCATCTCCGCCCTCAAGCTCGACGAGTAATAGGCGGCTGCGACGGGCGTCGCACGAATTGTGTGAGGTGGTTCGCTCTCGCTGCTCAGTTCGGTGGCATAGTCTGCGGCCAGCGGCCCCGTGGGGTGGGTCCGGCACCGGCGCAGCCGGGGAAAAGGTGGGAACATGGAACTCGCAACGCTCAAGGAAATCGCCAGTCACGACGACTCGCTCTTCGCCGGGCTGACCGACGACGAGCTTGCCCAGTGCGCCGACAAACTCGAGGTCGAAGAAGTTCTCGCCGGCAGCACGCTGACCCGCCAAGGCGACTTCAGCTACCGCTTCTTCGTGGTGCTCGACGGCCAGGTCGAAGTGCTGCGTGACTTCGAGACCCTCGCAACGCTCGGACCAGGCGAGTGCTTCGGCGAAACTGGCGTCGCCGACGACGCCCCCCGGAATGCTCGCGTGGTCGCCACCGAACGCAGCCACGTTGCCTCGATGATCGGCTGGGACTTCCGAGCCATGTGCGAAGCCATCCCAACGCTCGGCGACCGAATCCAGGCGCTTATCGACCTTCGTTCTGAGCCCAGCCGTCCCGCAGACTGAACGCTGGCGAACAAACCCTGTCGTGGCGCAACCGAGCATGTGCCGCGAGCTGGCTTGGGTAGCGAGTCCATGCGCCCAGCGGCGCTAGCCTGAGCCCTGACATGGATGCCGCCCGCATACCGGATAACGAACAGCTGAGCGATCGCAAAGAAGCGATCCTGCAAGCCGTTGTCGAGGAATACATGTCAACGGCCCGTCCGGTGGGTTCCGGTCTCGTCGCGGACCAGAGCGGCCTGTCGGTTTCGTCGGCCACCGTGCGCAAAGAACTCAGCGCCCTCGAAGACGAGGGCTTCTTGCACCAACCGCACACCAGCGCCGGTCGGGTGCCGACCGACAAGGGCTATCGGTACTTCATCGACGCCTTGATGGGCCCGTCGACGCTCGACTCCACGGTGAACCAACGCATCAACGAGTTCTTCTCTCATACACACGGCGAACTTGAGCGGATCCTGACCGAAACGAGCCGCCTGCTGTCGGGCGTCACCGGCTCGGCTGCGCTCGTCGTTGCGCCGCGCGTCGACTCCACAACCGTCAAGGCCGTGCAGCTCGTCTCGCTCGAACCGAACCTGCTGCTTCTGGTGGTCGTGCTGTCCACCGGCGGAATAGAACGCTGCACCTTCGAGTTGGCAACGCCCATGACCGTCGAACAGGTCGAACGGGCCCAAGCAATCCTCAGCGAGACGCTTCCCGGTACGACTGCTCACCGAACGCAAAGCTCGCCGCCCGCACCAGCGAGCGGTGACAGTGCAGTCGACGCAGTCGTCGCGGACTCCCTCGCCTCGCTCATCATCGACGATGACGACGCGCCCCAAGTCCACGTCGGTGGACGCTCCAACGTCGCAGGCGTCTTCAACGAGACCGCAAAGGTCGCACAGGTCCTGCAACTCTTCGAACGCCAGCTACTTGTCGTGTCGCTCATCCGCGATGTCCTCGACCGAGGACTCCGGGTGGCCATCGGCGCAGAAACCGGCGTGCAAAACCTGAACGAATGCTCCATCGTGGTCGCCCCCTACGCCGTCGACGGCACCGAGGCCGGCTCGATCGGCGTGGTCGGGCCCACCCACATGAACTACCCGCAGGCCATGGCTGCGGTGGCGGTCATCTCCAATCAACTCGGCGAACACCTCACACGGGGCTGACCACATGGCCGATTACTACGACCTTCTTGGCGTGAGCCAAACCGCCTCGCCCGACGAGATCAAGCGCTCGTTTCGCAAACTCGCCCGCGAGCTGCATCCCGACCGCAACCCTGGCGACGCCGAAGCTGAGGCCCGCTTCAAGGAAGTCGCCAAGGCCTACGAGACGCTCAGCGACGCCGAGAAGCGTGCCCACTACGACCGCTTCGGCGAGTCCGGAGCAGCCGGGAACCCGTTCGACGGCGCAAGCTTCGGCGACATCTTCGATGCATTCTTCGGTGGCAACAGCCCGTTCTCGGGCTTCGGCGGAGGCGGCCGCTCCGCCGGACCCGCCCGAGGCGACGACCTCGAAGTCGTCATCGACGTGCCGTTCGAAGAAGCCGTGCTCGGCTCCCAGCAACCCGTCGACCTGCGCACCTACGCACCTTGTGAACCGTGCGAGGCCAGCGGCGAAGTCGACGGCTCACACATCTCGACCTGCGAGACCTGTGGGGGAGCGGGACAGGTTCGCCAAGTCCGCCGCTCAATACTCGGCCAGATGGTGTCCACAGGGCTCTGCCCACAGTGCGAAGGCGCCGGTCAGACCATCGAAGACCCCTGCGGCGAATGCAGCGGCCAAGGCCGGGTCGTCGCCGAGAAGACCTACACCGTCGACGTGCCCGCCGGCGTCGACACCGGAGCCACGCTTCGCCTCAGCGGCCGAGGTGCCGCTGGCGTCCGCGGCGCCGGAACCGGCGACCTCTACGTTCGAGTCCGTGTCCTCGCACACGACCGGTTTGAGCGCAGCGGCAACGACCTGTTGGCCGAGCTTGCGGTACCGATGACCGTCGCCGCGCTCGGCGGCGAGATCGACTTCGAGACGCTCGAAGGCGTCGAGACCATCACGATCCCGCAAGGAACCCAGACCGGCAAGGTGTTCCGAGTACCTGGTGCAGGCGTGCCATCGCTCCAAGGCGGTCGCCGAGGCGACATCCGGGCCGTCGCCGTCTGTCTGGTGCCCGAGAAGCTCACGTCGGAACAAGAGGACCTGCTCCGCGAGTTTGCGACCGCACGCGGCGACGAAGTCAGTGAGAGTAAGTCGTTGCTGAGCCGCATCCGGTCCGCGCTCGGCTGAGCGCTCGAGCGCGACGCACGTCATGTCCGACGCCGCACCAGACATTCGCCTGCAGCCGGGCCCACATGTATTCGTCGCGTCGCTCGACGCTCCGGTGCTCGACGAGGCCGACCGGCACCACCTCACCAAGTCGCTCCGCCTGCGAGACGGCGACCCACTCACGCTGTCCGACGGCGCCGGTGCGTGGTGTACCGCCCGGTTTGGTGACGCTCTCGAAGTGACTGGCCCGCCGGTGCAAGCAACAACCGGCTCCCTCACTTCATTGGCATTCGCGCTGACGAAATCCGGTAAACCCGAGCTCGTCGTGCAGAAGGCCACCGAGATCGGCATCGACCAACTCGTGATCTTTCACGGCGAACGCTCGGTTCCGCGGTGGGACGCTGCGAAGCGCGCAAAGGCAAAAACCCGTCTCGCGAGGGTCGCTCGCGAGGCTGCTATGCAAAGCCGTCAAACCCGCGTGCCGACGATTGACATCGTCGATGACCTCGCAGCGGTCATCGCCAGTTGTGGCGCCGACACGATTGCCCGCGCCGACTTCACCCGGGCAGAAACCGTTGCAATGACAACGATCTCGGCCATCGCTATCGGTCCTGAGGGCGGCTGGTCTGACGCAGAACGCGACCTCATCAGCGGCGTCGTCGACCTCGGACAGTCTGTCTTGCGAGCGGAAACGGCATCGATCGTCGCAGCCGCGAGACTGACATCCCAACGACAATTGGAGCGGCCGAGCTAGAGTTGAGAGTTCTGCCCACAACGTTGTGGGCGGCTCTGTCACCCCACGCGAATACCCTCAAGGATCATGAGCGAAGAATCTCAAGCGGCGGACGACCTCTACATCCGTCGGGTCGGAGAACGGCTTCGCGGCATTCGCCGCCAAAAGCGGATGTCGTTGCTCGACGTCGAAGCTGCATCAGGCAAGGAATTCAAGGCATCGGTTCTCGGTGCATACGAACGAGGCGAACGGGCCATCTCGGTCCCGCGTCTCCAGCGACTCGCGGAGCTCTACAGCGTGCCGGTGGCACAGCTGCTCCCCGAAGTCATTACTGACGAAGACAGCGACTCGGTACCCGTCGGGGTCCCGTTCGCTCGTCCGACGATGACGATCGACCTCGAGAAGCTACGGGCCCTCGAAGGGTCCGAAGCTGATCTGGTGAACCGCTATCTCCGCGGCATCCAGGTCCAACGCCAAGACTTCAACGGCAAGGTGCTGACCGTGCGCTCCGACGACCTGCGTGCACTTGCATGCATGCTCGGCGTCGCCAGCGACCAAGCCATCGAACAACTCGAACGCCTCGGCCTGGCCTACCGGGTCTAAGTCGCTCGGCCTTCGGCCTCGCTTACGGAGTTTCTCGCTGGCGCTCGAAACTCCCCGTCGCGCCCCGGCTGGGCGCGGAAGAGCCTCGGCTTGCGCCGAGGCCCCTCGTAGGTCTGAAACTTGGTAGGTGGTAGCTACCGATCGCCCATGGCGACGTAGGGGCGCTCACCGGCACCGGTGTAGAGCTGGCGAGGACGCGTGATGCGAGAGTTCTGCTCCAGCATCTCGTTCCAGTGCGCAAGCCAACCCGAAACCCGGGGAATCGCGAACAGCACCGTGAACATCTCTGGTGGGAAGCCGAGCGACTGGTAGATCAGACCCGAGTAGAAGTCCACGTTCGGGTACAGCTTGCGGCTGATGAAGTACTCGTCGTTGAGTGCAGCTTCTTCGAGCTTGAGCGCAATGTCGAGGCGTGGGTTCGAACCGGTGACTTTGAACACCTCGTCGGCAGCGTTCTTGATGATCGTCGCACGAGGGTCGAAGTTCTTGTACACCCGGTGGCCGAAGCCCATCAGGCGACGCTCGCCACGCTTGACGCCGGCGATGAAGTCATCGACCTGGTCATACGAGCCGATCTCGTCGAGCATGTTCAGCACGGCCTCGTTGGCGCCACCGTGGCGAGGGCCGTAGAGCGCAGCAGCAGCAGCAGCGACTGACGAGTACGGGTCAGCGTGTGCGCTGCCGACGGTACGAGCCGTCGTAGTCGAGCAGTTCTGCTCGTGGTCAGCGTGAAGGATGAACAGAATGTCGAGGGCACGAACGATCGCAGGATCGGTCTCGTACTTGTCCTCGGCGACCTTGAACATCATCGACAAGAAGTTGTGCGGGAACGACAGGTCGTTCTCCGGAAACACGTATGGCATGCCGATCGAGAACCGGTAGCTCGCGGCGGCCAGCGTCGGCAGCTTGGCGATCAACCGCGTGATCTGCAGCATGCGGTTAGCCGGATCTTCGATGTCCTTGGCCTCGGGGTAGAACGTCGACATTGCGGCCAGGCTCGACGTGAGCATGCCCATCGGGTGCGCATTGAAGTGGAAGCCATCAACAAACCGACGACGGAAGTTCTCGTGCGTGTACGTGTGGTGCGTGATGTCATGCACCCACTGGTCGTACTGGCTCTTGTCGGGAAGCTCGCCGTTGACGAGCAGGTACGCAACCTCGAGATAGGTCGACTGCTCTGCCAACTGCTCGATCGGGTAACCGCGGTAGCGCAGGATGCCCTCGTCGCCCTTGATCTCGGTGATCGAGCTCAAGCAGGCCGAGGTCGTCGTGTACCCAGGATCGTTGAACCACAGCCCGGGAAGGTTGTTCTTCCACTCGGTGCTGTCGACGCCCCCATCGACGATCGGGACTTCGAACGACTCGCCGGTGCGGTTGTCGGTGATCGTGATGGAATCGGCCACGGATGGTCCTTCGTTTGCTGCAGTTGGTCAATCAGTCGTGCACGGTGCCAGCGCACGGCACCTGGTTCGGGAAGTCCCGCGGCACTCGCGTTCACCCCCGTGTATGCAGGCCCGAGGCTAACGCACGATGGGTCAAATGCGGAATTCGACGGCCACGAATTCTGGCCAAATTGAGGTTTGTTTAGAGAGGTGAGTTGTCGTGGCGCCGCCGGGGCAACCGCTCGACTTTGGTTGCCAACAGGTCGAGGGCCTGCACGACCTGGCGGCGGGTGTCAGCCGGGTCGACGACCATGTCGATCGCACCTCGTTCTGCCGCCACATAGGGGTTCAGCAGTCGGTCCTCGTAGTCGGCTTCGAGTTCGGCTCGTTCGTCGTCGCTCGAGTTGCGATGAAGGATTCCGACGGCTCCCTTTGCGCCCATCACGGCGATCTCTGCGGTTGGCCATGCCATCGCGATGTCGTTGCCCATGGGCTTGGAGTCCATGACGATGTAGGCGCCGCCGTAGCTCTTGCGCAAGGTGACCGACACGCGTGGCACCGTCGCCCGCGCATAGGCGAAGGCGAGTTCGGCGCCGTGGCGAATCATGCCCCGCCACTCCAGGTCTTTGCCGGGCTGGAAGCCGGGCGTGTCGACCAGCGTGATGATCGGGACGTTGAACGCGTCGCACATCGCGACGAACCGTGCGCCCTTTTGGCTGGCCGCGATGTCGAGCGTGCCAGCAAGAACTTGGGGCTGATTGGCGACGATGCCAACGGCATGACCGCCAATGTTCGCAAACGCCGTCACGAGGTTCGCGGCCCATCCGGAACGCAGTTCGGTAATGACGCCGTCGTCGGCCATCGAAGCCATGACATCGCGAACGTCGTAGCTGCCAGTCGCTGCGACGGGCACGACATCGTGAAGTTCCGTGCAGGAGCGATCGTTGGGGTCGAGCGTTGGCCGGAATGGCGCCAGGTCGGCATTCGAGGCGGGCAAGTAGCTCAGGTATTCGTCGACCATCTCGACCGCAACATCGGCATCGGGCGCAACAGCGGTTGCGACGCCGGAGCGGCTGGCGTGGATCGCGGCACCGCCGAGGGTGTCGTGCTCGACCGGAAGGCCGGTGAACTGTTCGACCATCGCCGGACCGGACACGAATGCGTAGGACTCATCGACCATGACGACCAGGTCCGCAACGCCGAGCATGAGGGCAGGCCCAGCCACGACCGGGCCCGTCACGATGAGGACGGTCGGCACAATGCCGGAGCATCGAATCAGTGCCCGGGCCGCAGTGCCCCAGCCGTGAGCAGCGGTGATGCCCTCGCGGACGTCGGCGCCGGTCGATTGCACAAAGCCGACGACGGGTTGGCCCTGAGTTCGCGCCAGCTCACACGCGGCGCTGATCGTGAACGCGTCGGCCTGGTTGAGCGACTGCAAGTCGCCAACGATGGTGAAGCTGACGACGGTGCGGTCACCGATTGAGCGCACACCAGACCGGACGGCGCCTTCGACACCGGCCCGAAGCTCGACCGACGAGGGGGTCGAGTCGGCGGGCGTAGCCGCCGCAGGGTTGGTTCCAGTCGGAGCGGCCATCAGCGGGCGCTTCCAGGGAGTGCGTGCCTGTTCACCGGAGTATGGATATCACGCCGAGTCGGCATTGCGGCCCGCACGCACTCGACAACCCGGCATGTTCATGGCGGCGGAGCGAGCCGTCCGAGCCAGGATCTCGGCCACGACGGTCGCTGCGGCCGAGGGTTGGTGGCCGGCGCGAGTCGTTAACGCGACTTCGCGCGGAGGTAGATCAGACACCGGCAGCCGCACGCCGTCGAGCTCGGGACTATTCGGCGCGGCGGTTGCGGGGACAAGCGCGACGCCAAGTCCTGCGCCGGCCATTGCGCTGACAAGCGCGCTGCTTCCGACCTCGATGCTGTTGCGCAGCGGCACGCGGGCCTGGTCGAACGCCCGGGCGATGTGGTCATAGAGCGGGTTGTCCGGCAGCGGCAGGAGCAATGTCGACGAGGCGAGCTGACCGAGGGTGACATGCGCATTCTCCGCCAGGTCGTGTTCGGGGGAGAGGACCGCGACCACGTCTTCGTCGAAGAGCGGGTCGACGGCGGCATCGCTTTCGCTGGTATTCGTGGTGATGGCCAAGTCGAGCGAGCCGTTGAGTACCCGTTGCACGAGTGCATCGGATTGGGCTTCGACGATCGTGACCGCGATCTCGGGCCAGGATCTCGTGGTTTCGGCGAGCGTTCGGGGCAGCACCCAAAGGCCGACCGAGGGTGTGGTGCCGCACTCGACCTCGCCGATCACGCGGTCTTCGAGCGAGGCGAGCTCGTCGCCGATCGACGCGATCTGGCGCAGGACCTCGCGCCCTCGACGTTCGACCGCCATGCCGGCGGGGGTGAGCTGGCGGGAGCGCCGGTCGAGGAGCGGTTGGCCGACTTCGCTCTCGAGGCGGGCAACGTGGCTCGATACGTTGGATTGGACGGTGAAAAGGGCCTCGGCCGCGGCCGAAAACGAGCCGTGATCGACGACGGCGAGGAACGCTTCGAGTTGGCGGACATCCATGCCGAGCTCCATATTCGCTGCGGGTGTTCTCTTCGGGAGAATGCGAACAGGTTACGGTATCGCAAAAAGCGATAGAGGCTATCGAATCGAACTGTTGGACAATTGTGTGCCTGTGATTAACACTAAACACATCTTGCTTCGGCAATCGTTTCCCCCCAACGAAGCCGCATAGCAATCCAGCAACGAGTCTCACTTCCCCCCAACGAGATTCAGAGCTACGAAGGAGTTGGTTCAGAGAACCAGCTCCTTCTTCCTTTTTCCCGTGATCTCGCCGGTCGAGTCGGCGTCGGGAGGGGACCCTGGGCCGGATCGGCCTGATCTAGGCTCGGTCCATGGCGACCGCTGCGATCTTCGACCTCGACCGCACCCTGATTGCCGGATCAAGCGCCGAGGTCTTCGGCGCCAAACTGACCGACGTTGGCGTCTCGACACCAAGCGTGCCGGGCCAGTCGTTGCTGTTCAAGATCTACGAGAAGTTCGGCGAAGATCCCGTCTCGATGCGGCTGGCACGGCAGTCGGCTCGGCTCTTCGCCGGGCGCAGGGTCGCCGATGTCGAAGCCGCGGCGCTGCTTGGGGCCGATGTTCTGATCGGGCGCGTGCTGCCGCATGCCCGGGCCGAGATCGACAAACACAAGGCCGACGGCACGCTCCTGGTGCTGGCCACGACATCGCCCCATGATCTGGTCGCACCGCTCGCTGCGGCGCTGGGTTTCGACACGGTGATCTCGACTCGATACCGAGCGGTGCACGGCGTCTACGACGGAACAATCGACGGCACCTACCTCTGGGGTCAGGACAAGGCCGCTGCGGTCGCCGAATGGGCCGGGCAGAACGCCGTCGATCTGACGGCGAGCTGGGCCTACAGCGACAGTTTCTACGACGTGCCGTTACTAGAACTCGTCGGCAATCCCGTCGCCGTGAACCCCGACATCCGCATGCTGGCGGCCGCTCGGGCCAAGCGCTGGGCCGTGCGTGATTTCGACCGGCCCGACGGCGTCCCCGCCGTGGCCGGCATCGAAGGCCAGGAACTTGCTTTTCCGTGGCTTGATCCCCGACTGAGCATCTTCGCCGACATCGACCTCACCGGTGTCGCCAACCTGCCCGCTGGCCCCGTCATCATCGCCCCGAATCACCGCAGCTACTTCGATCCGCTCGCCCTTGGCTATCTCGCCGCAGCTGCCAACCGGCCCTTCCGGTTCCTGGCTAAGAAAGAAGTGCTCGAGACGCCCATCGTGGGACAGTTGACCGCCGCACTGGGCACGATTTCGGTCGATCGCGGTTCGGGCAGTAGTAAGCCGCTCGACGCGGCAGCCGAAGCGCTCAGCGGAGGCGAGGCGGTCGTAATCTTGCCCCAAGGCACCATTCCCCGCGGCGAAGACTTCTTCAAGGCGAAGCTGCGCGGCTTCACCGGTGCGGTACGACTCGCCCAGCAGACCGGAGCACCACTGCTGCCCGTGGGCATCTGGGGCACCGAGAATGTCTGGCCGCGCAACCAGCGCATGCCGTCGGTGGGCGTCTTCGGCGGTCGCCCCCCGGTCGCGTTGAACGTAGGCGAGCCGTACAAGGTGACCAAGCGATCCAAGCCTCGGCCGGCGACCGAGAAGCTGATGAAGAAGATCCAGCTACTGCTCCCCGACGAGGCGCAGAAGGACCGCACTCCGACCGACGTCGAGCTTGCGGCGACCTATCCCGCTGGCCAACGGCCGGCCACAGCGCCGACCGCTTGATCCTGAACCGTGCCCGTCCTGGGCTCCGGAGCGCGGCGTGAGAATTCCGCAGATGCTTACGGAGCTCTTACCAACAGCTGGAACAGTGAGACCATGACGCGTTCTTTCTCGACCCCTGCGCCCCTGTTGCTTCAGTCGCAGCAGCCTCGGCGCAGGGCTGCCGCTTCGCTCGTTGCGATCGTCGCGGCGATCGCCTTGTTCGCATCGGCGTGTGGCGGCACCGACGCCACGTCAACCACGACCGGCTCGGATGAGATCGATTCGGCCGCGAGCGAGCCGTCCTCGACCGCGACGAGCGAGGCATCGGACAGCGGATCCTCAGGTGGCGATAGCTCCGACAGCGGCGACCAGCCCGACACGCTCGAGGGCTACCTCGGCGCAGCCGCCGTTGCAGTTCGACGCGGCGCTGGCGGCGGGGGAGGCGCCGGCGCACTGGCTGGCGCCGACACTGACGCCCTCGCCGAGCAACAACAGCTCATCGAGATCGAAGTCCAAGCCTGCATGCAAGCCCAGGGCTTCACCTATGTCCCCGAGACCGACAACGACGGGTTGCGCTTCTTTCAAGCGACCGCCAACCAGGGAATCTCCGACGCCGACTATGCAGCGACCGAAGGCTTCGGCATCTCGACCCGCTTCGACGCAATCTTCGAAGGCGACATCGACCTCACCGAGACGACCGACCCGAATGACGAGCACCTCGAAACGCTGAGCGAGGGCGAGCGCGACGCGTGGCAGTTCGCCCTGCGTGGCCAAGCTCCGGAACGTAACGAGCAGGGCCAACTCATCGACCCAGAGACTGGCGAAGTGCTGCCCCCTGGGCGGGGCCGTCAAGCCACCGGAGGCTGTCGTCTCGAGGCCCAAGAAGCTGTTCGTGGCGACCTCGATGTTCTTGACGACCTGGCCGCTGCATTCGGTGAACTCGACGACCGGATCGACGCCGACCCGCGCATCACCGAGCTGCAGCGCGAATGGTCGGCGTGCATGCTTGATCGCGGCTTCGACTACGACGACGCTGACGCAGCACGAGCCGATTTCAACCAGCAGATCCGACCGCTCCTGCGCTCGTTCTTCCAAGGTGCCGGGGTGCAAGGTGGCCAACAGGGCGGGCAGGCTGGTGCACTCCAGGCGTTGGCCGAACAGGGCTTGACCGAAGAACAAGAAGCTGAACTCGGCCAACTGCAAGACCTTGAGCGAGCGACCGCGGTGGCATCACTCGAGTGTGCAGGCGATGGTCCCGAAGAGATCGCCGAGATCACCGCTCGCTACGAAGCCGAGTTCGTTGCCGAGAACCGCTCAACACTCGAGTCGTTCTCGAACTAGCTGGTCGGGCGTAGCCCGGCTGCAAGGAACTCCAAGGTCTGGCGCCAGGCGACGGCGTCGGCGTTGCCATCAAAGTTCGGGTGTTCTTGCTCGGCGAACCCGTGGCCAACGTCGGGGTGTTGCTCGATGCGGAAGTCGCACTTCGCCATCTGCAGGTTGAGGCCGAGTAGCGCGACCTCGTCGTCGCTGACGAGCTCGTCCGCTGCGCCGAAGTGCAACAGAAACTTGGCGTAGGCCCGGTCGAACGTGAGCGACTGGGTGCCGTAGAAGCCGACGACCGCCGCACAGTCATCGGGAAATCGCTCGGCGAGCCAAAGCGCCCACGACGCACCCGCTGCGAATCCGACGATGCCCATCGGTGCCAACGGGTCAACCGTCGCGCCTCGCAGCAGCCGAAGCGACGACTGGATGAGCGAGGCGGACACGTTCATGTCCATGGCCATGAGGGCTTCGGTCGCTTGGCGTTCGTCCTCGGCGACCGTTCCATCGTTGAGGTCAGGGACCAGGACGGTGAACCCAGCGTCGGCGAGGTCGCCAGCGCGAGCCTTGAGCGACGGTGTCAGGCCCCACGGCGACGGGATCAGCAGCACGCCCGGGCCGGGGCCGTCGGGCGGAGCGACGAAGTAGCCCGATCCAGGAGGCGGGACAGATCCGGGACCGTTTGTGGCCGAAGGAGTGTCCTCTGCATCTGGTGAGCCGCCAGTCATATGGGCACGGATCGTACCGGAGTCGATACCCGTTGGATTTGCGGGTCGGCGAGCCCAGGACGACTACTAGAGTCAGTGGGTGTCCGAAGACGCTGCCACCCCACAGGCCGAGAATGCAGAGGGCGAATCCGAAGCCTCTGACTTCATCCGTGATCTGATCCGCGACGACAACGCTGCCGGTACCTACGGCGGACGCGTCCAGACGCGCTTTCCGCCCGAACCGAACGGCTACCTCCACATCGGTCACGCCAAGTCGATCTGCCTGAACTTCGGTGTCGCCGAGGACTTCGGCGGCACGTGCAATCTGCGGTTCGACGACACCAACCCTGAACGCGAAGACGACGAGTTCGTCGAAGCGATCCAGCGCGACATCGCATGGCTGGGGTTCGAGACCAATCGGGGCCCGCTCTTTGCGAGCGACTACTTCGAGACGCTCTATGCATGGGCCGAAGAACTGGTCGGCAAGGGCCTTGCCTATGTCGATGACCAGGACGCAGAGACGATCTCGGAAACCCGAGGCAACTTCACCACGCTCGGCACGAACAGCCCGTATCGCGATCGCGGCGTCGAAGAGAACCTCGACCTGTTGCGACGCATGCGTGCTGGCGAGTTCGGCGATGGCGAAAAGGTCTTGCGGGCCAAGATCGACATGACCCACCCGAACATGGTCATGCGCGACCCGCTGATGTATCGCATCCGCCACGTCGCCCACCACCGGACCGGCGACGCTTGGTGCATTTATCCGAACTACGACTGGGCGCACGGCCAGAGCGATGCGATCGAAGAAGTCACGCACTCGTTCTGCACGCTCGAGTTCGAGAACAACCGCGAGCTCTACGACTGGTTCCTCGACAACATCGACGGCCTGCCGTCGGACCGGCCCCGCCAGACCGAATTCGGTCGGCTCGGGCTGACCTACATCATCACCTCGAAGCGCAAGCTGGCAGCCATCGTCGAGTCCGGCAAGGTCGATGGTTGGGACGACGCCGAAATGCCGACGTTGAGCGGGCTTCGCCGTCGTGGCTATCCCGCCAGCGCAATCCGTGACTTCTGCAGCCACATCAGCGTCGGTCGCTCCACGGGCACGACCGAGATCGAGCTCCTCGAATCCTTCGTGCGGACCGATCTGAACAAGACCGCGCTGCGACGCATGGCCGTGCTGAATCCGCTCAAGCTCGTCATCACCAACTGGCCGACCGACGCCGACGGCAACCCCGTCGTCGAAATGCGCACGGCCACGAACAACCCCGAGAACGAAGCCGACGGCACTCGCGAAGTGCCGTTCTCCGGCGAGCTGTGGATCGAACGCGACGACTTCATGGTCGACCCGCCCAAGAAGTTCTTCCGCCTCGCTCCCGGACGCGAGGTCCGGTTGCGCTCTGGCTATTTCGTGACCTGCACCGACGTCATCACCGACGACGCGGGCGAAGTCACCGAAGTCCACGCCACCTACGACCCCGAAACCGCTGGCGGACAGGCTCCCGACGGCCGCAAGGTCAAGGCAACGATCCACTGGGTGTCCGCAGCCCACGCCGTGCAGGCCGAAGTCCGGCTCTACGACCGGCTCTTCACCGAGGCCCACCCGGGCGCAAACGACACCGACCCGCTCGACCAGCTGAACCCGAACTCGCGAACCGTCGTGCATGGCGCACAGCTCGAACCCGCGCTCGCGGACACCGAACTCGGCCAGGTCGTGCAGTTCGAGCGTCTCGGCTACTTTGCCCATGACCTGGATCAGTCCATGGTGTTCCACCGCACGGTGGGGCTCCGCGACGAGTGGGCTCGCATCCAGAAGCGCAAGTAGCCCAGCGACGCGCACAACACCTAGGGGGAAGCATGGACCAGGAACCGCTCGACCAAAGCGTCGATCAGTCGCGGAGCAGCGAGGGCGACGGCGTACCCGTCGGGTTGCTGATTCGGCTCGCTCTGGCCGGGTTGCTGATCGCTGCCGTCGTGGTCTTTGTGCTCCAGAACCTCGACTCGGTGCCGGTCAACTTCTTGTCGTGGGGCTTTGACGCACCGCTGATCGTGTTACTCGCTGTTGCTGCCGGCACGGGTGTGCTTCTGCGCTGGGTGCTCGGGTTCTGGTGGTCCCGCCGCCGCTCATGACTGCGACCGTCGGCCAGGACCGATTCACCCCGAGCCCGATCTTCGGTGCGCTCGTTGCGGCGACCTTCGCGGTTGGGCTGCTGCTATGGCGCGGCTCTGACCTGGGTGGCTTCGGCGTCTTCATCTTCGTGCTCCTCGGATGGACGCTGTCGCTGACACTGCATGAGTTTGGGCACGCGATCGTCGCCTACATAGCGGGCGATCGTTCCGTCGCCGACAAGGGGTACCTCACCCTCGACGTCCGTAAATACGTCGACCCCGGCACCTCGCTGATCTTCCCGCTCATCA
Organism: uncultured Acidimicrobiales bacterium; assembly: GCA_937942965.1. GTDB lineage: Bacteria > Actinomycetota > Acidimicrobiia > Acidimicrobiales > UBA10347 > UBA10347. The sequence goes on from CALDGN010000427.1 coordinate 14,340, forward strand.
TCTTGGTCATCGGCGGCATCGGTCTGCCCGGCGGCGCCGTCTGGATCCAGATGGGAGCGATCCGTTCGGCCGCCATGCGCTCGGCGGTGAGCGCGGCTGGCCCGGCCGCGTCGGCTGTGTGTGCCCTCCTGTGTCTGGTGCCGATCCGCATGGGCCTGTTCGATGGTGCCGATCGGATCTTCCTCGTCGCCATGGGGTTCCTTGGTGCGATCCAAGTCATCGCCTTTCTGCTGAACCTGATCCCGATTCCCGGGCTTGACGGGTTCGGAATTATCGAGCCGCACCTGTCTCCGCAGACCCGCGCCCAGCTGCGGCCGCTGCGTCAGTACGGCTTCATGATCCTGATCGCCGCGCTGTGGTTTGTTGAGCCGGTGAGCGACGCCTTCTGGGGCGTGACCGAGAGCGTGAGTGACCTTCTCGGAGGCGAGAACTCGGGTCTGCTGCGCAGCCTCGGCTGGCGCGAGTTCCGGTTCTGGGAATAGGCGTTGATCGGTAGTCATGAGTAGCCAGGTTCGGATCGACAAATGGCTGTGGGCCGTGCGGCTATTCAAGACACGAACCGCGGCGAACGACGCGTGCTCAAGTGGTCGCGTGCGAATCGACGGCACGCCAGCAAAGCCAGCGAGTCGGGTTGCGGTGGGCAATGAACTGACGGTGCGGACACGTGGCATCACGCGGACGTATCGGGTCGAGAAGCTCATCGAGAAGCGTGTTGGCGCTGCGGTGGCTGTCGAGTGCTACGAGGACCTCACGCCCCCTGAGGCGCTGCCGAAGAAACGAAGCGACGCCGAGCGCATCGACGCCGCCTGGGCGGAGCGCGGCCGGGGCCAAGGGCGTCCGACGAAGCGTGACCGCCGCCAGATGGAGAAGTTCGTCGGCCGCAAACGTAACTAGGTCAGTGGCGCGGCTAAGTCAGTAGCGCAGCTGAGCTAACAGAGCGCTCTAGCTAACAGGGCCCTTCAGCTAACAGAGCGCTGCGTTGGGGTCGGTGGTTGCCGCAGTCGTGCCGTCGGCGCTGAGCGGAGGCGCATCGCAGAGCATCTGGCGGTACAGAGGCTCGGTCTCGGTGGGGTCCGAGAGATACCCGATCGGGCGATCGTTGACGTGCAACTCCCAGTGGAGGTGCACCGAGGGGTGGCCTTCGAGGATCCCGTTGGCGGCGGTCGAGGTGCCGGTGTTGCCGACGCTCCCAAGCAAGGTGCCGGCCGTGATCTGGCGGCCGGTCACGATGTTCGGATCGATGTCGCTGAGGTGGGCATAGACGGTGACGATCCGGTCATCGCTGCCCGGTGTGCCTTCGGGCAGGTGATGGGCGACGACCACGAATCGGCCGTACAGCATCGCCAGCGTCCAGAACGGCGTGTCGACGGCGAGTGCAGCGTTGGCGAGGACTGCGTCGCGGTCGTCTGGCGCGGCATCGAGGTAGTCGTCGACGACGAAGAGCACCTCGCCATCGGCTGCAGCGGTGATCGCGTGATCGGTCGTGCCGCAGTTGAAGTCCAACCCGTTGTGCGTCCCTGACCGGTATTCACGCGGCGCGCCGACGTTGAGGTCGGGATTACCGAACGGCAGGTTGCAGGTGGTCACCGGAAGCTGCACACGATCCGCGAGCAAGGTTGCAAGTTCTGCGCCTGCGCTCGCGGGCGGCGGGTTCGCTCGAAGCGGATCGGCGCCGAATCGAGTGTCGTCAGTAAGGAGCTCGAACGGAAGCACACCCTCGACGAGTTCGCCGTTGATCATGAGCCGCCCGATGCGACCGAGCGGTGTCGATGGGTCAACGACCTGGCCGATGCGCAGATCGGGCGAGATTGAGTCGAGGCCGGCGTACACCGACGTCACATTGCGCACGCCGTTGAGCGAGCCATGGTCGACGACGACGAAGGTTCCGTACGCCGCAGCTCGCACCCAGGGGCCGTCCTTGCCGTTGGCGACAAGCGCAGCCTTTTCGCTGTTAAGCGGCGCCTGGGTCACCCGCATGACGACCCGACCCGGAGCGATCGGCATCGCTTCGAGCCCAGGCACGTCACAGACGAACGTGAGCGAAGGCGTCAGTGACAAGAAGTTGTTGTCCTGGCGCTGCCGTTCATCGATGAACGGACACGGCACCGGTGCGACCGTGTCTGCGGCCCCACGGATCTCCGATGCCACCGCCGACCAGGGCTTGCGCTCAGTGTCGAGAATGGGTACGGCGGTCGGTGTCGCGTTCGGATCGACCGTCGGCACAG
>CALDGN010000428.1 GCA_937942965.1 uncultured Acidimicrobiales bacterium
CATGGCCGTGATCATGATCGTGGTCGTGCCCATGATCGTGGCCGGGTGCACGGCTGGCGAACGCGACTGACCGGTCGGACCAGGCCGCCGTATCGACGCTTCCGGCCTCGGCCGTCACATCGCCGAGCGCCTCGAGCCAGCAACGCCAGTAGCCATCGGGCGTGCCCGTGGTCTGCGCTGCGTTCGCGTCGTCTGCCGCGCTGACGCGGCCGATGAGTGCCGCTTGAAAGTCGGACCACGCAAGTCGACCCTCGTCGGCGAGAGCGGCCGTGATGCCGAAGACGCGGCTTTGCCACGGAGCGTCGAAGACCAGCTCACCGTTCAGACGCGGGGGAGCGGCCGGACCGTCGGTTGCGAGTTCAGGGCTCATCGTTGCTCGCTTGCGCCGGCCAGCCGGACGCCGATCATCGAATCACGGGAGACCAACGGTACGAGCTGTTCCTCGGTGAGGTCCTCGGTGCCAACAGGTCGTTCTGGCAACACGAGATAGCGGATCTCGGCCGACGAGTCCCACACTCGCACCTCGACGTCGTCGCCGATGTTGGTGCCGAACTCTTGGAGCACGGCCCGTGGTTCCCGAACGGCGCGGGCCCGGTACTCGGGCGACTTGTACCACGACGGCGGCAGGCCGAGCACAGGCCACGGATAGCAAGAACACAGGGTGCAGACGACCAGGTTGTGGACGTCGCTTGAGTTTTCGACGACGACCATGTGTTCGCCTTGTGCTCCGCTGTAGCCCAGCTCGGCAATCGCCGCTGTGCCGTCCTCGAGAAGCCGAGCCCGGTATTCGTCGTCGGTCCAGGCCCGGGCTACGACGTGTGCGCCGTTGAGCGGACCCAGGTCATGCTCGTACCGCTCGATCAACGCATCGACGCGTGCCGAGTCGAGCAGCCCGGCTTCGACCAAGAGCGATTCGATGGCTTCGACGCGAATGGCCGGGTCGGCAGGATCGGGCGTGTGGGTGTGGTCACCAGTCATGGGTCTCCATCAGGCGCTCAGGGTTGGGGCTTGGCTAGGCGGCGTCGAGGTATGGCTCGAAGAGGTCAACGTAGACAACGTGCGATGCACCGTCGTCAGGCCACAGGTCCGAGGCGTTGAATGCGATCGCGTAGACCCATGTCGGCTGTTCGCCCTGGCCGTGGGCGTGGGTGTCGGGGAAGACCCATCCGCCGTTCACGAGAGCGACTGTGCCCGAGCGGCCGGCGACGTAGTCGGGGAGCCGGGTGTGCCCAGCGCTGGGTGCTTCGGTGGCGACGGTGACCCGGTCGCCAACCGAAAAGCGGGGCACCGCATCGAGGTCGCGAAGCGTGCCGCGGCCTTCATTCGGGCGGGCATCGGTCGTTCGTGTCGGCGTCTCCGCCGGCGCGTCGCCACCTAGCGCTGCCGGAACGGCATCGGGGGCGAGCACGCCACCTTCGACGAGCATGCGCTCGGCATTGCGGATCCACTTGTCGAAGTACGTGGCGGATCGATACGTCTCAGGGTCTTCGCGTTCGATTCCGTGGCGAAACGCGTCGGTATTGAAGCCAGCGGCGACTTGCGCGAACTGGGTCACCGCAAAGGCGCGGCGTTCCCAGTCGTCATGGAACAGCACGTCGTCGTCGACAGGAACCGCGCCAAAGCCGGGCTTGCCTCCGATGTCATGCACGCCAGCCATGGGGCCGACGCTAGTTGACGTGTCGGTGTGTCAGTACCAGACGCTCAGGTCGGCCGAGGTGGTGCGCTTGGGATCCGGTTCGGTAAAGGCGAACACCATCGACTCGAAGATGACCGCAGCCGAGGTCCACGTTTGGGTTGCGCCGTCGGGGCCGGTTGGCCGTTCGATCGCCATAAGCCCAGGATCGATGACGTGGCGCAAGGCGACACCATCGACGGCGCTCGTCACGACGCGAGCGAAGCCTTCCCAGTCGAGACCAGAACGCAAGCGCAGGCCGACCATGTCGGCGACCGACTTGTAGACCGGGATGATCGTCTTGAGGAGGTGGCCTTCGCCATCTTGTAGCAGCTCGAGGTCGGCGCGGGAGTCCGTGCCGGGGCTCGATGCAGCAACCATGGTCGAAGCAACGACGTAGAAGCCGATCGATTCGATCCAGTCCTGAATGTTCGATGCAACACCGATGCGAATGACCTCGCGAAGCGCGCGAGCCATGCGTGCGGGGTCGTCGCTGTCGAGATCTTCGGTGTGGGTGTCAACGACACCGTTGACACTGCCCCATGTGTTGTCCCGGGCGAGGTGATCGGCGCTGAGGGACTCGAGAAGGGCGACGCGGAACGACTCAAGCGGTCCGGGCCCGCCGCTGTAGAGGCGATAGGCGCTTGACCGGGGAATGCCCGAGCGCTCGATCGCATCGTTCAGTGTGACACGGCTCAAACCTGGGGCAAGGCCCCGCTCCGCCAAGAGCTCGCGACCGGCAGCAATGAGCTGCGCCTTGGAATCCGCCGCCTTCCGGTACTTGCGTTCTGGGGGCGCTGGGTAGGCCCAAACGTCTTCGATCGACATGCGGACCATTGTGACCGACCATTGACCTTCGCGTGCAATATTGCAAATATCTGATGCAAGAATTGTGTCTCAGACCCGGAGTTTCAACCCACATGGGTGAAGTGCAGGCGACGCTTGCACACGCCTGGTGAGATTTCCTGCCACGGACGGTGAATCGGCCTGAGTCTTGAGATTCAGACGAAATGCGGTACGTGTGCGGAACGTGGTCGCGATGAGGCAGTCAACTGTCTCGCTCGTTACCCGAACGCGGCGGAAACCGACGTCAAATCGATGCGGCCTGGCTGGCTGAAAATCTGGTTGCCGTCGCCATCAAAGCCGACGGACCATGGCTGGGTCGAAACGCCGAACGTCCGCCATGAGCGGAAGCTGACGTCGTACAGCATTCGCATGTTCGGCAGTGTTGCGCCGTGACTCTGCACGAAGTTGAGGGCGCCATCGAGCGAGTCGCCGTTGACGGCGGTGCCGGCGCCAATGCCGACGATCGTGATTTCGGGATGATCTCGTGCGAACTGCACGATGCCGGGTGCTTCGGCGTTGCACGTACTTCAATGCGGCGCCCAGAACCACAAGAGAGTGGGCCCGGACGGATTGAGCTGGGCGATCGACTGGGTCGACCCGGTCACGAGGTTGACGACGTCGAAGTCGCCGAGCGCGATCGTGGCGCCGGTGCCGCCTGCGGGTACGGGAGCAGTCGAGGGAGGGATGCCCGAGTCGTCGGTGTCTTGGACAGCCGTCGGGATCGGCGTGGGAACTGCGGTTGGCGCTGTGGTTGGGATGGCGGTCGGGGCGGCCGTCGGCGCCGCTGTCGGTGCCGCTGTTGGTGCCGCGGTTGGGGCGACCGTGGGTTCCGCAGCGGCTGATGCTTCGGACGCGGGCGCTTCGGTCGGAACCGGTGTCGGCTCGTCTTGGGGCGTTGCGGTCGGCACAGGCGTTGGGGCCTCGGCCACGGCTGATGCCGGGACCTCGGTCGGGACGCTCAGCGGGGGAGTCGTGGGCACGCTCGTTGGTGCGAGCGTCGCCGAAACCGACTCGGTGGCGGTCCCGCCGCTGCACGCAGACGCCGTGAGTGCGAGCGTCGCAACGACGGCGAGAAGCGCACGCGGTGCTCGGCGCACGACACGAGCTCGACCAGTTGACATGGCGCAAGGGTAGGACGCCGCTCCACTCAGTCGAAGTCACCCGTCGATCTACAGTGTCGCCGTGCGCCTTATCGATGCCCTCACGTCTCGGCTCCCCGAGGACTGTCTGCAATTCGACGACGACGTCGTCGAGGCCTACAGCCATGACCGCGCCATCTTCGAAGGCCACGGCACCGCTTCGGTGTTGGTCATGCCACGGACAACCGAACAGGTCGTCGCCGCAGTCGAGGCAGCCCGTGAAGCCGACGTGCCGATCGTGCCTCGGGGCGCTGGCACCGGGCTGACGGGTGCGGCGAATGCCGTGGATGGCTGCATGGTGTTGTCGCTGCATCGCATGGACCAGATCCTCGAGATCGACGAGACGAACCGAACCTGTCGAGTGCAACCCGGCGTGATCAACTCTGATCTCAAGGCCGCCGTCGCCGAGCGTGGTCTCTTCTATCCACCCGACCCTGCCTCGTTCGAGATGTCGAGCATCGGCGGCAACGTCGCAACCAACGCCGGTGGCCTGTGCTGCGTCAAATACGGCGTGACCCGGGACTACGTGATGGGTCTCACCGTCGTCATGGCAAACGGCGAGGTCATGCGCACCGGCCGCAAGACCATCAAGTCGACGACCGGCTTTGACCTGACCGGCTTGTTCGTCGGCAGCGAGGGAGCCCTCGGGATCATCACCGAGATCACCCTCAAGCTCGTCACCGCTCCGCCGCCGCCCGCGACTGCGGTCGCGTACTTCCCCGAGCTCGAACCAGCCGGTTCGGCGATCGTCGAGATCTTCCGCCAAGGCCACGAACCGTCGCTGATGGAGATCGTCGACCAAGCGTCGCTGCGTCAGGTCGAAGCGGTGTTCCCCATGGATCTCGATGTCGACGCCGCCTGCCTGCTGCTCATGCAGACCTCGGGCGAGTCAGCCCCGGAACGGATCGCAGCAATCTCTGCGATCTGCGAGGAACACGGCGCGTCGTTCGTGTATCACGTCGAGGATCCCCACGAAGGCGACATGTTGATCGAGGTGCGACGCAAGGTCTGGCCGGCGTTCGAGCATCTCGGCAAAGCCCTGCTTCCCGAAGATGTCGCGGTTCCTCGTCAGCATCTTCCCGAGTTGCTCGCGGGCATCACCGAGATCGCGGAGCGTCACCAGGTGCAGCTTCCGACGATCGGTCACGCTGGTGACGGCAACATGCATCCGTTGCTGGTGTTCGATGGAAACGACCCCGAGGAAACGGCACGAGCCAAAGCGGCGTTCGAGGACATCATCTCGCTGGCGTTGCGTCTCGACGGCACGATCGCCGGTGAGCATGGCGTCGGCACCTTGAAGAAGCCCTACGTCGAACGCGAGCTCGACCCGGTGCAGCTCAAAGTGCAGCGCAGCATGCGAACCCTTTTGGATCCCGAAGGACGCCTCAACCCAGGCAAGGCTCTCTAGTCGGCGAGCGCTCTAGCTGGCGAGATTGACGACGGTCGTGCCGACGGTGCGACCGGCCAGCAGGTCAACGAATGCGTGCGGTGCGGCGTCGAGGCCGTCGAACTCGGTGGTGCGGGCAATGAGTTCGCCCGATGCCAGCCAGTTGCTGATCTCGGCGCGTGCCTCGGCGAAGCGGTCGGCGTAATCGAAGACCAAGAATCCCTGCATGCGGACCCGGTTGTTCACGAGCAGCCCGGGCACGCCACGTGGGCCCGGCCCTGGCGTCGAGGTGTCGTATTGGCTGACCACGCCACAGCAGACGATGCGGCCGTGCGCGTTCATCCGAAACAGAGCGCTGCCGAGAATGTCGCCGCCGGTGTTGTCGAAGTAGACGTCGATGCGGTCCGGGGTCGCGGCCTTGAACGCGGCTCGGAAGTCGTCGGACTTGTAGTTCACGGCCCGGTCGAACCCGAGGTCGTCGATCAGCGACGCGCACTTCTCGTCGGATCCCGCGACGCCGACCACCGTGGCGCCTCGCAGCTTGGCGATCTGGCCCACGATGTGGCCGACCGAGCCGCCCGCAGCAGACACGACGACGGTCTCGCCCGACTGGGGTTGGCCAACATCGAGTAAGCCGAAGTAGGCCGTCAGTCCGTTGGTGCCGAGCGCTCCGAGCAGCGTTGCTGGAGCGACGGCGCCATCGACGACCGTCGCTCGCTTGCCGTTGAGCACCGCGTGTTCGGTCCATCCGGTCAGGCCCATGACGACGGCGCCGGCCTCGATGGAGTCATGGTTCGAGACAAGGACTCGGCCGACGCCGGTGCCGGTCATGACGACGTCGGCTTCGGCCGGTCCTGCGTACCCGGCCGAACCTTGGAGGCCCGCTCGCTGCCCCGCTCCGATCGTGATCGCGAGCGTCTCGACCAAGAGCTCGCCCTCGCCGAGCGATGGCACCGGCACCTCTTGGAGCGCGAAGTGGGTCGCCTCGAGCTGCCCCTGCGGGACCTCTCGAATCACGATCTGGCGAGTCGTCTCCGGTACGACCGCAGTGCTCTGTTCGGGGTCATCTGGCGGGGCGGTGGTCGAGTCGTCAGACATGGTGTTCTCCTCGGTTCGAGACGTCTGGAACCTGCAACTGTCGTTCGTGATGCACGCGTTCGCTGGGCGCACTAGGTTTGCGGCGCCTCGCCCAGGGGACCAAATGGGTGAGGTTTTCGCACCATTCCACGAGGGACAGACATGACTGATTCTGGCGACGAACTCCATCCGTTCGGCGCGGGCTCGCACGCTCCGCTAGCTGACGAACGCGAGATGCCTGCGTGTTATCCGATCAAGGGCAACGCGGATTCGATGCTGTATCACCGGCCTGATAGCCGGAACTACGGCGCGACCATTGCTGAGGTCTGGTTCGTGTCGCCGTCGGCGGCCGAGGCTGCTGGCTTCACG
>CALDGN010000429.1 GCA_937942965.1 uncultured Acidimicrobiales bacterium
GACCGACGGATCCGCCCAGCGAACACAAGCGGTGACCACCCATGTCTGAGCAATCCACAGGTGCGCTTCCTTCGGGAATGTTGACCGTGATGTTCACCGACGTCGAGGGCAGCACCACCCATTGGGAGCATCACCCCGACGTCATGCGTGACGCGATGGCAGCGCACGATCAGATGCTGCGCGACCACACCGCTGAGCACAACGGCACCGTGTTCAAACACACCGGCGACGGCATGGGAATCGTGTTCACCTCTCCCGACCGAGCCGCCCAGGCTGCCGTCGCCATGCAGCGCCAGCTGCAGACCACCGACTGGGGCGTCCTTGAGCGACTCAAGGTTCGCATCGGGTTGCACATGGGCGACATCGAGCCGACGGGCGACGACTACTTCGGTCCCGCAATCAACCGTGCCGCCCGCGTCATGGATGTCGCCAACGGTGACCAGATCGCCGCCTCGGGCGTCGTCGCAAGCTTCGTCACCTCGGTCGACACACGACGCATGGGTGCCCATCAGCTCAAGGGCATCGGCACCGAGATGATCGAGATCATCAGCGCCCCTGACCTGATCGTCGACGAGCGTCCACTGCGGGCTCGGGTCAGCCAGGCCGTGAAGCCGCTGCCGGCGCCGGCGCATCAGCTGCTCGGCCGCGAGACCGAAGTCGAACGGGCCTCGAAGCTCGTCGCCGAGCACCAGTACGTCACGCTGCTTGGTCCCGGCGGTGTCGGCAAGACGCACCTCGCGCTCGAACTCGGGCGCGCACTGCAGAACCGCTTCGCCGATGGCGCCGTGCTCGTCGAGCTCGCACCGGTCTCCGATCCGGCTGCGGCCCTCGAAGCCATCGCCGAGTCGATCGGCGCGCGCATGCAGCCCGAGATGAACCTGCTCGAGAGCGTCCTCAACTATCTCGAGGACCGCGAGATGCTCATCATCCTCGACAACTGTGAGCACCTGATCGAGAGCGTGAACGAGTTCGTCGAGCTCACCGCGCCGTTCGACGAGATCCGCGTCCTGGCAACGTCTCGTGAGCGGCTTCGGTTGCGGTCCGAGCAGGTCTTCGTGATCGACCCGCTGCCACCGGCTGGCGCGGCGCTCGATCTGTTTCTTGAGCGGGCACGCGAGCGCGACCTCGACTTCGATCCCGACGAAGAAGCCATGGCGGCGATCGTCGACATCTGCACTCGTCTCGACGGCATCCCGCTCGGCGTCGAACTCGCCGCGGCCTGGGTGCGCGTGCTCACTCCGCAGCAGCTCCGCGAACGTCTCAACGACCGTTTCGCCGTGCTCGACCGCACCCGCAATCGTGGTCATCGCCAGACCTTGCGCGAGACAGTCCAATGGTCCCACGACCAACTCAACGAACAGCAGAAGCAGCTCTTCGATCGGCTGTCCGTGTTTGCGGGCAGCTTCTCGTTCGAGGCTGCGATCGCGGTCTGCGGCGACGAGACCGCCGACAGCGCCGAACTGCTCGACACGCTCATGAGCCTGGTCGACAAGTCGATGATCTCCACCGACCGAGGTGCCGGCGAGATCCGCTTCACGATGCTCGAGACGCTGCGCCAGTTCGGCACCGAGCAGCTCGAAGCCCGCGACGAACGTGCCCGGTTCGAAGATGCCCACGCGGACTTCTTCCAGGACCTCGCTCGGCATCAGGCCAGCCAGCTGATCTCGTCGAAAGAGGCCGAGGTTTGGGATCAGCTCGATCGCGAGTGGGCCAACATTCGCTCGGCGTTCAACACGTTGATGGCCAATGGCGCCCACGAGGAAGCAAGCGAGCTTGTTCTCGATCTCGGCTGGTTCGCCGGCATGTCGCTGCGCACCGAAGTGTTGGCCTGGCTGACTGAGCTCCAGTCGCTGCCCCGCTTCGATCTGCTCAGCAAGGCCGGCTCGATCATGGGGTTGCTGGCGATCTACCAGTACTTCACGATCGACGACTCGAGTGTCGCCAACGCGAACCGCGGGCTCGCCTACGACTTCACCGACCCCTATGGCTACTGCCGACTGGCGCTGGCCGCCGAGTCGCTGAACAACGCCCACATCGCCGAAGACAGCGATGCTCGGACGACGGCGTGGCTCGAAGAGCTCACGGCCGACTCGCCGATGATGTCGCGCCTGTGGGCGTTGGGCATGCGGGTGTTCCACCTGTGCACCCACGCCCCCTCGCCGGTGGCCGCCGAGCTGCACGCCCAAATGGAAGAGCTGGCCGAGCGCAGTGACAGCGCGACCGCGGTTGCACTCAGCCGTTGGGCTGGCGGCATGATCGCGAGCTTCGAATCGATCGGGTCGGGGCTCGAACAGTGGCGCTACGGCCTCGACGCCGCCCGCTCTGTGAACGATGTCCATCTGCTCGTGCACTTGGTCGTGGGCTTGGAGCTGCACTTCACCGCGTCGCGTGGCGACCTCGACGTCGTGCTCGAACGCTGCCTCACCACGCTTGAGCAAGCGCACGATCAGCACTACCTGGCCGGCACGAGCCACCTGTTCGGTGTCACGGCGATCATCCTGGCTCGCGTCGATCGGGCCGAGACCGGCGCCGAGCTGCTCGGCTCGATGGTCGCCCACGGACACATGCCTCGAAGCAATGCCCGCCGTGCGATCGAAGCAGCGCTGGGCGACGCAGCAGCAGAAGCCGAGGAGCGCGGCAAGCGCCTCTCCACCAACGCGGCGGCAGCGCTCGCCTGCGACGGACTGCGAGCCGCGATCGAAGAACGCCGCCTGGCTGGCGACAGCGACGGTCATGGCTGAGATCCCCGACGTGCCGGACCTGCCGAGCGGTTTCCTCCAATGGGCGGGGCTCGCCAAGCAGCAGTGGATCCGTGAGCACATCATCGAGGCCACCGAGTACGGCCCCGTCGATCGTCCGGACCTCGTGATGACCGCGCCGTGGACAATGGCCAGCATCGCGATGTCTCCATCGAAGCTCGTCCGCACGTTGGATCGCACCGACGATCTGATGGAAGAGACCCGGCCGAAGATCATCCACACCAACGGCGTCGTCGCCATGATCGAGCTGTCGACCACGAGCGATAGTCCGTTCACCGGTGTGCTCGGACCGAACGTTCGCATTCCGGGACTCGTCCGAATCTCGCTCGCGGTGCCGCCCCAGGGCAAGGGCTCGATCACCCCGGGTATGGGGCTGAAGCTGTTCGTCGACGGCGCACCGTCGCTCGATCTGCTGGCGATGAATCACACCGTTGGTCAGGGCCGCGACTTCAACCTGTTCTCGAACACGTTCACGCATGACCTGCGCAATGAGCACGAAGAGCTCCGGCCGCCGCAGAAGATCATGAGCTACTTCTTCAAGCGGGTGGTCAGCCAGCCTCGCCGGCTCACGATCGACC
>CALDGN010000430.1 GCA_937942965.1 uncultured Acidimicrobiales bacterium
GGCTCGACTTCGCCGCCGATCCGAACCGGCTGATGACGCCGCTTCGGCGAGTCGCTCCCAAGGGAAGCTCGGCCACGCCCGCCGACCAGCACGCCGCGTTCGAGCCCATCTCGTGGGACGAGGCCCTCGCCGAGATCGCCGAGAACTTCCACCGCATCATCGACACGAGCGGCCCAGCGGCCATCTGGCCGTTCTGGGGCACCGGGAACATGGGCTTCCTCCAGGGAGCCAACGGCCCGGTCGGTGATCGGTTGTGGAACCACCTGGGCGTGTCCGATCACGATCTGACGATCTGCTCGCCGAGCGGTCATCTGGGTATGGGCTACTCGTGCGGCGTCGGGCCAACGATGGATCCCGAAGACGTCGTGCACGCCCGCACCGTCGTGATCTGGGGCGCCAACATTCTGGTGTCTGGGCAGCACTGGTGGCCGTTCGTTGAGCAAGCTCGTAAGAACGGGGCAACGATCGTCGTCATCGACCCCGTCCGCACCCGGACCGCGGAGCGGGCCGACGTGCACCTCGCTCCACGAGTGGGAACCGATGGAGCATTAGCCCTCGGCGTGTGCCGAGCACTTGTCGAGCGTGGCCTCACGGACGAGGCCTACGTGGCCGAGCGGACGCTGGGCTTCGACGAGTTCGCCGCATCGCTTGCGGAGTGGACGCCCGAACACACCGCCGACGTGTGCGGCATCAGCGTCGACGAGTTCGAAACGCTGGTCGCCGCGATGAGCGCGCCGGGGCCCCTCGCCGTCAAGTTCGGTCACGGCGCACAACGCCATGCCGGCGGCGGTCAGGCCGCACGGGTGGTGTCCTGCATTCCGGCGCTGCTCGGCTCGTTCGACGAGCTCGGCGGGGGCATGTTCTATTCGACCGGGCCTCGCTACATGCTCAACCAGGCCAAGGCCGCTGGTGCTCAGGCCGGGGCACGTCCTCGCACGCTGGCGATGACGAACCTGGTCGCCAACCTCGACCGCACCGACGACCCAGTCGATGGCTTGTTCATCTACGGAGCGAACCCGGTCGTGTCGAACCCCGACACGGTGGGTGTGCGACGGGTCCTGTCTCGCGACGACCTGTTCACCGTCGTGTCCGAGCTGTACCTGACCGACACGACGAACTACGCCGACATCGTCTTGCCATCGTCGATGGCCCATGAGCATCTCGACCTGAACAACTCGTTTGTGCACCTGTACCTCAATCTGAATCAGCCGGCCACGACGCCGCCGGGCGACTGCTTGCCGCAGACCGAGATGTTTCGGCGGTTGGCGACGGCGATGGGGATCGACGAGCCGTCGCTGCAGATCAGCGATGAGGACCTGCTCGACACGCTGCTCGACACACCGACCTATCAGGCCGCTGGTATCGACGCCGAGTACTTGCGGCGCGAAGGGTTCGCTCGACTGCCCGAATCGACCAAGCCATTCCGGCCGACCGCTGATCGGTTCGCAACGGCGTCCGGGCGCTTCGAGTTCGTGAGCGAGCGGGGCGAGGCCGACGGCGTCGGACGCCTCCCCCACTACGTGCCGAGCGCCGAAGTCGGGTCGGCCAAGGACGAGCCGGGTGGCTACGACCTGGTCGCTGCCGCCGGTTCGTGGCACATCAATTCGACCTTCGCTGGCACCAAGGTCACCGAGTCACGCACGTCGGCACCGCCGGTCACGATTCACCCGCAAGACGCCCGACGCGACGGGCTCACCGCTGGCGACGTGGTCACGATCGGCAACGACCGAGGCGCGTTCACCGCCGTGCTGGCCGTCGACACACTCGCCCGCCCCGGCACAGCGGTCTGCACCAAGGGCTGGTGGAGCCAGGGCCTGAACAACACGATCGACGAGCGCGACAGCGACATGGGTCAGGGCGCCGTCTTCCACGACAACCGGGTGCGCATCAGCATCCGCTAGACAACCGCGACCGCCCGAGGGCCTACGGCTCGTAGCGTTCCCAGGACGAATGGGTCAAGGATCGATCCGTCGTCACGTTGGCACGGGCCCGGACGGTCACCCTGGCCGTGTCGTTCAAGAAGTTGATCTCGTGCACATCGACGCCGTCGATGAGTAGTCCTGTCCGACGCTCCAGGTCAGCGATCAGTTCTGTGCGGCGCTCAGGATGCACGAGTTCGACCCGTTCATAGACCAATGAGTGAACCTTGGGCTGATTGGACAACCAGCTTCCTCCCAGGATCTCGAGCACCGCAATAATCACCACGTTGGCAATCACGGCCTCGGTGAGCGTCAACGAGGTCAACGCAAGGGCGTTGAACGACGCCAACGCGATGCCGGCGAACAAATAGGTCATCTCAAGGACCGGCAGCGTCCCTGTCCTGAACCGCAAGATGCCGAACAACGCAAACAGACCAAAGCCCACGTTCGTGGACACCGCGGCCGCCGACATCAGATAGGTGACGAAGAACACGACGACATTCACCACGACCAGGGTGAACACATAGGTCGCACGAGACTGGGCCCGGCGAAAGGTCAAGTACGCCAGTGCGCCAATCGCGACCGCGTTGAAGCCGAGCCCCACGAGGAACTCTGAGAGCCGACTGGGGTCAATGAGCTCGATCGCTAAGACAGCACTCATGCCGCCACCATCCTCGTGATCGGACTCGCATCGAGCGTGTCGAGCACGCGAAAGACCTTCTTGAATCGATTCCGGCGGACCGAGTGGTCACAGGACGCGATTCCCATGCAGTACTTCGAGAACATCTGTGGGCGAGCGCCCATTGCTTCGAACGCCGGGGATTGGCGATCAAGCCGTGGCTGCTTGAACTCTACGATCGCGAGCCCCGGCAGCCGGGCCTCGATCCCCTTGCGGCGAAACGTGACATTTGTGTCGATCGTGACCCGCTCAGTGAAGTCCCGCTTCACCAACAGGATTCTGTCGTAGCGAACGGCCAAGGAGGGAACGAGCGCCGACGGGCGCAGGCCCGTCCGTTTGAAGAAGAACGCCGCATCGGGCGCCAACAACCGGTCCCCGACCAACTCCGACCGGCGACGGTCCTTTGTGGTGCGGCCATGTTGGCTTCGTTTGACCTCGAAGTACGTGAGGTCCGAGTTCTCATAGTTGCGGTAGCGAACCTTGAGACGGCGCCCCACCTGATTGTGATGCTGGTGATAGTTGCGTAGTCCGGCGCTATCGAAGTACTGGTTGCCGTAGCCCTGTCGGCGCGCTCCTTGGTGCTCGAGCACGAGGTAGTTCTTGGACAGTCGTTCGAGCGCGGTCGGCAGATCGGCCTGCGACACAATGACCTTGCTCTCGATCCGATCGTGCAGCTGGGCCCGGTCAAGTTCAGGCAAACTCACAGGTTCGAGCCCCGCTGCCAGCGCCTCGATCTGGTCTGGATGTCGTGTCAGGAGTTCCATGCGTGCCCTCTCGTCGGTGTTGGTTGCATCATCCTGAAACCACTTCGGCGCTGCGCATAGGCGACTCAGGTCCTAGGACCTCATGGGTCTCATCACCGATTTATCCAACATCGCGCCACTGAATTCGCTGTCGTGGCGCCTCGAAGCACGTCGTTGACCTGTCCTACGACCCCGCGAGGCGTTCGCTGATTTAGGGAACGTTTGGGGTTCCGCTAGCACCCCGCTTAGCCAGCGAAGCCCACTGTCAACGGATGAGGAAACGGGGACCGACCAGCCGGCTGTCACGCCGCCCGCTGAGCCTTTTCGTCGTCGCTGGTCTGGTCGGCACGATGGCGATCGGCGGTGGCAGCCTGTTCGCCTCTGAACGGGCCGGCGAAGCCGAAGCAATTGATCAAGTGCGCACTCGAACGCTGATCGTTGCCAGCACCGTCGTCGAACCCAACCTCTCGATCCAACTGCTCAATGGAGATCAGAACGCCATCGATCAACTCGATGCAATCGTGACCGAGCGCGTCCTCGATGACACCACTTTGCGGGTCAAACTGTGGGACGCCGGTGGCCGGATTGTTTACTCCGACGAACCGGGTCTGATCGGCGAGGTCTACGAACTCGGACCAGACAAGACGGCTTCGCTTGCGAGCGGCCAGGTCGTTGCCGAGATCAGTGACTTGTCTGGGCCCGAGAACCGATTCGAAGCCGAACTCGCCGACCAGATGCTCGAGGTCTATCTGCCCCTGCGTGGGCCCGACGGAATGGCTCTGCTCTACGAGTCGTACTTCGATAGTTCCGGCGTCGCGGCCTCGGCGTCTCGGATCCGCAGCGAGTTCACACCGATCATCCTGAGTGCGCTTGTCCTGATGGAAGCCCTCCACTTGGGACTCGCAGCCTGGCTGAGTCGCCGTCTACGACGCAACCAAGCCGACCAGGAACGACTGCTACAACGGGCAATCGAGGCATCGGACCTGGAGCGGAGGCGAATCGCCGCCGATCTGCATGATGGCGTCGTCCAGGAGATGACCGGCACATCACTCGCTGTGTCGGCCGCGGCAGCGTCCGCGTCACATCTCGGACCGAGCCTCGAGTCCGATCTTCGCAAGGCGGCGATCGCCAGTCGGCGCAGTTTGCAGTCACTGCGGTCCTTACTCGTCGACATTTACCCGCCAAACCTCCACGACCAAGGCATCTACGCCGCCCTGACGGACCTGCTTGCCCCGGCCGCGAACCTCGGCATCGAGGTCACCCTCACGAGCGCAAACGACCTTGCTCCAAGCTCGGACGCCACGACCGCGCTGGCCTATCGGGTGATCCAAGAATCGGTACGCAACGTCTTCCGACACGCAGAGGCCACCAAGCTCGACGTGACGCTCGACGTCTCACCGACCCTCGTGGTTGCCACGATCAGCGACAATGGCATCGGCTTCTTTCCCGATTCCGCCTCAAGAAGCGGCCATCTCGGGCTGTCCCTGCTGGGCGACCTGACAAAGGATGCCGGTGCCACGTTTACGGTTCGTTCGACACCTGGGGCCGGCACCGACATACGGGTAGAGGTACCGCAGTGATTTCTGTTCTTCTCGTCGACGATCACGCGCTCGTCCGCTACGGCATGCAACGCATCCTGGAGCTTGCGGGCGACATTGAGGTCGTCGGTGTCGCGACGTCTGGGGCCGAAGCGCTCGAACTCGACGCGGCGTTGGCCGCCGATGTCGTGTTGATGGACGTCTCGATGCCGGATCTCTCGGGGATCGAGACAACACGGCGCCTCCGCCTTGCTCGTCCTAGCGCGGTGGTCGTGATGCTCACCGCGTCGGCTGACCGCAGCGACATCATTGCAGCGCTCGATGCAGGCGCGGCCGGCTACCTGGTCAAAGACGCAGATCCGACAACGCTCGTCGCTGGCATCCGTGATGCTGCCTCGGGGGCTGCCCCGCTCGATGCGAGAGCTGGGCGGGTCGTCCTCGACCTGCGCGACGCTTCCGCAAACTCGATGCCAGAGCTGACCGGCCGTGAACTCGAAGTGTTGCGAACCCTTGGACGCGGCCTCAGCAACAAGGAGATAGCGAACGAACTCGACATTGCGGAGAAGACGGTCAAGGCGCACCTGACCCGAGTATTCAGCAGCCTGGGGGTCGAGGGCCGCACCCAAGCGGCCTTGTGGGCTCGTGAACATCTCGCTCCGGGCGAGTCCGCTGGCTAGTTGTTCGCCAGCTTGACGGTCGGCACCGACAGCACGACCTCGGCGCCACCAAGCTCGCTCGCTCCGATCGCGAACGAACCGGAGGCGTCGGCCGCGAGCTGGCTAGCGATGTCCAGACCCAGGCCGGTCGAACCGACGGTCGATGTCCCCCGCTCCGTTGCATCGACCGTGAACCCGGGGCCCGCGTCGCCGACCCGAAGCTCTGCGAACCCATCGCTCTCGCTACAGATAATGGTGAGTGCAACTCCCTCGTCGGTGTGAGCAAAGACGTTTTCGATCATCACATCGACCGCTGCGACCAGGTCGCTCATCACAATGTCGACCGGCAAGGGTTTGCCGGCCGATCGGAACATCCAGGGACGCATCTGGTCATCAGCCAGCACGCGCCAGAATTCTGCTCGATCCGTCACGACCTGGTTGAGGTCGCTTTGCTCGATGGGTTCGATGGCACCCCGCGCTTCGAGAATGAGATCGTTGACCACGGTGGTCAGGTCGGCAATGTCGCCGTGCAGTTCCGACGCGAGCTCGGCATCGCTGACCTGATCGACGCGGAGCCTCAATTTGGTAAGCGGTGTACGGAGCCGGTGCGAGAGCTCAGCAACAAGTTCGCGTTCACGATCGAGCATGGTCGAGACGCGCAATCCGAGATCATTGAATGCTCCGGCGAGATCACTCAGTTCTTCGGGTCCATCGCGTGACACTCGGGCATCGAGATCGCCGGCGCCAAGACGTCGCGCTGCGGACGCCAATCGACGGGTTGGTTGCACGATGCTTTGTGCAAGCCTGTCAGCCACGAACACGGAGATAGCGACAAGCGCCAACCCGACAACCCCGAGCACGCTCCAGGCTCGCCAGGTGCCTTGTGCACGCACGTCGTCGGAAACAAACACTCGCACCGCGGACAGCTCGCCCGGGCCCGATGCGACTGCGGCAACAACCTCGACACCGCCGGCAGTGTCACCGATGGCAGAGGCGCCCGATTCCAGCGCGGCAACAACGAGTGGCGACCGAGCCCCTGGTTCTCCGATTACCCAGCCTTGCGAAGTGACAACGGACAGGCGGCCTTCGGCTCCTGCTGCCGTTGCGCCGATAGCCGACTCGATCTGGAGCCGAGAGCCTCCGGCGGCCAGAACGGGGACGATCGCCGATGCATCGGCGCGAGCAGCGTCGATCGCCCGATCCTCGGCGGTACGGCTGACCAAGAACCCGAGTGGGACCACAAAGGCAACGGCCACCAGGGTCGACACAGCGACGAAGACTACGACGAGCTGTCGTCTCATGTAGGGGCCACCAATTTGACGCCAACGCCACGAACGGTATGGATGTAGCGCGGCTCGGCTGCGGTCTCCCCGAGCTTGCGGCGCAGCCAGGACAGATGGACATCGATCGTTTTGTCGGCGCCACCAAACGGTTCCCGCCACACTTCGGCATAGAGCTCTTCGCGTGGCACGACCCGACCCGCGTGCTCGGCAAGATACGCCAACAGGTCAAACTCTTTGCGGTTGCAATCGAGCACTTGGCCATCAAGCACGATCTGGCGGGATCTGAGGTCGATGTCGAGACCCCCAACGACAATCCGCTTTGTCGCCCCGACATTGCCAACGCGACGCAACAGGGCTCGCACGCGGGCTTCGAGCTCGGCGCCCGAGAAGGGTTTGACGACGTACTCGTCGGCGCCGGCGTCGAGCATCTGCACGATCTCAGCGCCATCATCACGTGCGGTCGCGATGATGACGGGCACGTCGGAGACGGCCCGGATCATCCGCAACAGGTCTCCGCCGTCGAGATCGGGCAACCCAAGGTCCAGGATGACCACATCGGGGGCAGTGTCGATGATCCCCTGCAACCCGGCCATGGCCGTCGCCTCGGCACGCACTATGTGGCCACAGTCCGCCAGCGAGCGCACGGCCAGTTCTCGAATGTGAATGTCGTCTTCGACAATGAACACCGACGCCATTCCCAAGACAGTACGTAAGGTTCGCCCGGGTGCAAGGTCGTTAGGGTTCTTTTAGGGCGCCGTTGAACCAGCCATGGCAAGGCATCGGCCAGACTGTGACCATGCGATCCATGGGCTTCTTCGTGCTCTGGCTTGTCGGCAGTGCAGTCGCCGTGTCGGTCGCGTTCGCTGGCATTGCTGTTGTAGATGACGAACTCGTCAACCCGCCGCCGGCGCAAGTTTCTAACGTTGGCAACGCGGGCACAGACGACACCGGCCCGCTGCCAGCAGATCCCTCCGCCCCAGCTGACGTGCCGAGTGCAACCGCTGACGTTGCTGCAACACCACCGCCTCGTGTTTCCGCTGCGCAGACTTCAGGCGAGCCCGCCATCTCCGAGGACGCACCCCCAACGCCGGTCCCACCAACACCGGCCCCACCAACACCCGTCCCGCCAACACCGGCCCCACCAACACCGGCCCCACCAACACCAGTCCCGCCAACACCGGCCCCACCAACACCAGTCCCGCCAACACCGGCCCCACCAAC
>CALDGN010000431.1 GCA_937942965.1 uncultured Acidimicrobiales bacterium
GTCGATGATGCCGATGACCACAAACGCTTGCTCGCCGATGAAGATCGCCGGCTGGATGTCGATCTGGAAGACGTTGAGTCGCTGGGCGGCGGCCGGGCCGAGGACCACGACGGGGTCGCGTCGTTCGTTGTGGCCTTCGTCGAAGAAGCGGCCGGTGCGGATCGTGCCGCGCACGGCCTCGAGTAGACCGCCGGAACCGGCAACGACCGAGATCTGGTGCTCGTTAATGCCGAGCGGGTCAACAACCGGGACCGACTTCGAGAGGGCTCCGGAGATGTCGACATCGCTCTTGGTGCCCGCAGCGACGACACCGTTCAGGCGGGTGAGGCGGGCCTCGGCGTTCCACGGAATATTGCTCGTGCCTGCCTGACCACCGAAGCCAGTGTCGGTCGGCGAGACGACAACACGAGTTTCGGACAACTCGTCGAAGCGGCTGACGATCTGGTTACCGGCGGTCGCGGCGAGGCCGAGCGTCGAGACCAGCGCGGTGATGCCGAGCACGGTGCCGAGAGCGGTAAGGACGAGGCGACCGGGGCGACCGAGCAGGCCGCTGACCATCTCGTCAACGAGGTCTCGGATGCTGAGACGCGGCGCCTGGACGGTTGTGCGATCGCGAATGACCGGCGCGGGGCCTTCGACAGAGATATCGACCGAGCTCATGTTGGGTCCTCGTTAGGAAGCACAGGCTCGTCAGGAAGAACAGCTGCGGTCGCTCGTGTCCGGGGCACCGTGGTCTCGCGAAGTAGTCCGTCAACGATGCGAACCTGACGCTCGGCCCGGGCAGACACATCGAGATCGTGGGTGATGACGGCGAGGGTCATGCCGTCGGCGTGGAGTCCATCGAAGACCTCCATGATCTCGGCGGACATTTCGGTATCGAGGTTGCCGGTTGGTTCGTCGGCGAGCAGCAGGCTTGGTTCGCTAACGAGCGCACGAGCTACGGCAACACGCTGACGCTCACCACCCGAAAGTGTGCGAGGGGTGAAGTCGATGCGGTGCGCCAACCCAACCCGATCGAGCGCAGCTTCGGCTCGAGCTCGACGGTCCTTGCGAGGCATGCGGTTGTACACCTGCGCGAGCTCGACGTTCTCACGAACGCTCCGGTGGTGCAGAAGATGGAACGACTGGAACACAAAGCCGATGCGGCTGCCGCGCAAGCCGGCGCGTTCGTTGTCGCCGAGGGCACCGGTGTCGATGCCATCAAGCAAGTACTTGCCGGTGGTGGGTCGATCGAGTAGCCCGAGCAGATGAAGCAGCGTGGACTTACCGGAGCCCGATGGGCCGATGATCGACACGTACTCGCCCGGGTCGATACGCAGGCTCGACGGCTTCAGCGCTTCGACCGGCGGTGGGCCCGGGAAGGTCCGACCGGTCTCGACCAGCTCGATGACGGCTGGAGCACGTGCCGGACCCGCAGTTGGTGCAGGTTCGGTCAGGGTCACGAGTCGTCCTCGTCTGCGTCTGCTTCGGCCGCATCATCTTCGGTCGGTTCGGGAGCCGGCGGCGTGTCCAGGCCAACGACAACGAAGTCGCCGACTCGGAGATCACCGGAGGTCGGAATGACCTCGACGAGGCTGCGGTTCTTGTCGGTCAGCCCGACCTCGACCTCGACGATGCGAGTCGTTTCGCCGTCGTCTTCGAGCACTCGCAATCGAGACGAGCTATCGGCGCCGATGAAGAGCGCAGCCTGGGGTACGGCCAAGACTTCGCCGTCGCTCTTCTCGAGCGGGATCTGCAGGCGGAAGTTCACGCCGACCATTTCGCTGACGTTGTACTCACCGGTCGGCACCACAAGCATGTAGTAGCGAGTGTCGGCCACACCGTTGGTGCCGGTTCGGTCGGCGAGCTCGGAGATCTCGCCTTCGACTTCGATGCCGAGCTGTGCGCTGTCGATGATCACGCGCTGGCCAACTTCGAGCAGCGGGCGGTTGGCTTCGGAAACACCGGTGGTGATGCGTACCTCGGTGCCACTGATGCGCATGACCGACCCGGTCACGAAGTCGCCACGTTCGACATCGACTGCGGTGATCGCTCGGGGCAGGTTCGGCAGGAACGTGACCTCGGCGGTCGGCAGGCGGACACCGATGTCGCCCTCGAGTTCGGCCAGGTCGGCTTCGAGTTCGGCGAGACGTTCCTCGGCATCGGTGACCGCGTCTTCAGCCGACGAGGTGTCGCCTTGCTCTTGGTCTTCGAGTGCGTTGCGGGTGTCGAAGTCACTCAACGCCTCGCGGGCGTCGACGACGCGTTCTTCGGCGTCGGTGACGGCGTCTTGGGCTCGAGTGACGGCGTCAGCGGCGGCTTCGAGGCGCTGCTCGTCGGCCTGTTGTGCGGAAGCGACGCTGCGGTTCGCTGCGGTGAGCTGGTCCGCGCTGGCACCGTTGCGTTCGAGCTGGGTCAGGTTGTCGATGGCACTGAGCAGACCCTCGCCCGGCGTCATGTTCTGCTCGTCGACTTGTTGTTCGCGGGCCTCGGTCAGTGCTTCCTGAGCATCGGCGACGCCTTCTTGGGCCATCGTGATGCCTTCGACAAGCTGCTCACGTTGCTGGGACTGATTGAAGCGTTCGAGATCGGACGGCGGTTCCTGGAGATCGTCGAGGCGGTCGTTCGCGTCGGCCAACTGTTCGCGGGCTGCGTCGACTTGATCGCGAGCTGCGTCGAGCTGGGTCTCTTCGCCGTCGCTCTCCGCACGCGGCTCATAGCCAGCGGCTTCGTACATCGCCGTGATGGCTTCCTCGGTCGCCGAGCCGTACAGGCGGTCTGGCGTGACGGTGAGGTAGCCGAGTCGTGCGAGAGCTTCTTCGAGCTGAAGGACGTCGTCGCCTTCGAGGCCCGGCTTGAACTCGCGGAACCCCGGCAGGGATCCTTCGAGCACGAAGACCGGCCGCTGCGACACCTCGATCACGATGTCGCCTTCGTTGACGACCGAATCGATGTCAGGCACTCGCCCGGTTACGACTCGGGATGCACCGTCGCCAAGCGTGGCATCGAGGACGAGGTCGACGGCGCCTTCGAACTCGGCGTCGCCACGTACGACCACGTCGTTGGATAGTGCCGTGGTCTCGACCGGCACGGCGATGAGCGACGGCTCGGGCGCCTCGACTTCGGCCCGAGCTTCCTCGGGCGACTCGAGTCGTTGACCCAAGGCGAACCCTCCGGCCCCGAACAACACGGCAACAGCGATGACGGCGAAGAACAGCCGCTTGCGACTTTGCATACCCACAAGAGTGCACCGTGGAAGGTGAGAAAAGGGTTAGAGAACGGCAGTTTTGGAAAAATCATCCCATCGGCGTCATCCGAGAGAAGGACAGAACTACTCCCCAGTCGCGCCGTCAACAGCCTCGCGAAGGAGATCCGCGTGGCCGATATGGCGGGCGTACTCCTCGATCAGGTGGCCGAGAATCCAGCGCACGCTGGGCGCCTCTCCGTCGGGCCAGACTTCGCGACCGCCGCCCCCGAGCCCGAACTCCTCGACCGCTCGGCGGAACAACTGATCCGAGCGATCGACCGAAACCCGCCAGGTCGCAATGATGTCCTCGGGGCTGCGGACGTGCGCCTGGTTCCACTCCCAGTCGGCATCCGCTTGCCAGTCGACGCTGTCCCACGGCGGCTGATTGTTCTTGCCGTGGTCCCACAGCACGCGAGCCGACCAGTGGTCTTCGACATAGGCCATGTGCATAAGCAGGCCGCCAAGCGTCATCGTCGACGCTGCGGTCGTCGCCCGCATGCCGGCGGCGTCGAGTCCGCGCACCTTCCACGCCAAGATGCAGCGCTGGTAGTCGAGGTAGCCGAGCAGCGTCTCGGCTTCGTCGCCGAACGCAGGCGGTTCGATGCGACCAACGGTGTCGACCGTGCGACCTGTTGCGGCGCGTTGGTCACGGCCCGACACGAAGGCGCAGAGCGAGTCGACGATCGTGGTCGCGAGCGCCTGGTCGTAGGCGGCTGTGGACGAGTCGAGCACGAGGTGACCGGAGCCGGAGTGCACGGTGAGCGACACGTTGGGTTCTGCCGCGAGCTGCTGCGCTGCAACCAGGTCTTCGGTTCCGAGTTCGTCGCCGTCAACCATGTGGATCTGCACTGGCCTGTCGACCGGCCACTCGCCGAACATCCCTGCATCGACGGCGCCATCGATCAGCACTGCTCCGAGGACACCGGGGTGGGTTTGCACCAGCTTCTGCGCGGGCAGAACGCCTAGCGAGATCCCGACCACGACCACGTCGGTCGCGTCGGCTGCGAGGGCATCGGCGCCGCGGTCAATCACCGACTCGAAACCGACCTCTTCAAGGTGTGCCATGCCCGCGTCGATCGAGTCGAACGTGGCGCCGTCGAAGAGGTCGACTATCTCCACCGAGTGGCCGAGGGCGTGCAGGTCGGCGGCGATGCGGCGCAGCCCATCGGTGATCCCGAGGATGTGGTGAAACAGAACGACGTGTGTCATGACTCGGCCACGCGGTTGCCAAGCGCGGTCAGCTGGTTGCCATCAGCATCGAAGTTGTCGGCACCGAGCCACCGTTCGAATTCGGCCTGCAGTGCTGGCCACTCGTGGTCCAGAATCGAGAACCAGGCGGTGTCGCGGTTGCGGCCCTTGTAATGGGTCGCTTGCCGGAATCGTCCTTCGTACTGGAAGCCGAGTCGCCTCGCCGCCGCCTTAGAGGGCGCATTGAGGTCATCACACTTCCACTCGTAACGGCGGTAGCCGCCGTCGAAGGCAGTTCGCATCATCAGGTACATCGCTTCGGTCGCCATCGGCGTCTGCTGCATGCCGCGCGAGAAATGGATGTGGCCGACTTCGATCACTGCACCGCGAGGGTCGATGCGCAGGTAGCTGGCAACACCGACCGCCTGTCCGGTGGACCGATCGATGACCGTGAAGAACATGGGGTCGTCGAGCCCAACGAAGGCTGCGACCCATTCGGCGCACACGGCCTCGTCCGCAAACGGTCCGTACGGCAGGTAGGTCCAGTCGCCGTCGTCGGGAGCTGCGGCGAACGCCTGGTAGAGGTCGCTCGTGTGCGCGGTCGGGTGCAGCGAGACAAGATCGCAGTAGGTGCCGACCATTGGTTGACGGCTCGGCGGTTCCGCTCGCGAGACGTCGACCGGCCAGCCGACGGGCTGGCCGAGTTCGTTGACCGTGTCCGTCGGTGAAGATGCCATTGGCTAGGCCGCCTGCCAGAGTCCCGGCTCGACCTCGGCGACTTCGCCACGCGTCACCATGCGTTCGAGGTGGAGCTCGGCGGTGCGTTTCTCGACCGAGTCGGCGAAGACGTGCTCAACGTGGGGTCGGTAGACGAATCGGGTTGCGACCATGTCGGCGACGGAGCGTGGCTCGGCGAGGTAGTCGAGCATGGCGTTGTGGCGACGGTCGATCACGGCATGGAAGCCGTCGACCTTGGCGAGGAACTCTTCGCGCCCTTCGATGATCCCCTTGTGGTGGAACGTCACGTACCAGTCGGCTTCTTCTTCGCGGACGCGGCGCAGGCTCTCATCGAATTGTTCGAGACTCGACCAGGCATCGCCGTAGTAGGGACCGAAACCAGTCAGGTCAATGTCGGACAAGAAGAACACGCCGCCATCGATACGGAACCCGCTGTGACCTTTGGTGTGGCCGGGAAGATGCACCGCTTCGATCGAGATGCCACCCAGATCGAACACATGGCCGTCAGAGAAGCCTTCGGCGTCGGGCCGAGGCGAGAAGTGGAACTCGTCGATGACCTGCGCGGTGAAGTCGGCGCGTGTCTGACCTTCGAGGCCATAGACGTCCATCAGCCCTTCGACACTCACCGCACCGAGCACGTCGTCGTGGTGGATGTGCACCCGAGCATCGGGGAACAGACCGTTGCCGGCCAGATGGTCTTCGTGCGCGTGGCTGTTGATGATCGCGTCGACCGGCATGCCAACCCCGCCCTTTTCGACGACGGTGACCGACGGGTCGATCACGATCGTTTCGCCTGCGCCCCGGACCAGGATCGAGTTGCCTGACGGATAGGCCCCATTGTCGGGTCCGGTGAGAACGGTCACGTGATCGGTCAGCACACGGGCGGCGTCGCCCCAAACGTCGGTCATCGCGACGACGCTAGCGTGGCGACTGTGGACGACCAGACTCTCATGGAGCACGCACTCGCCGAGGCCCGCAAGGCGCTCGATCACGACGATGTTCCGATCGGCGCGCTCGTCGTCATCGACGGCGAGATTGTGGCGGCAGCCCACAACGAGCGCGAGCTTCGCAACGATCCGACCGCGCATGCCGAGGTCTTGGCGCTGCGCATCGCCGCACAGATCACCGGTTCGTCACATCTGGTCGGGGCGACGCTTGTGAGCACGCTCGAGCCGTGCCCGATGTGCGCGGGCGCTGCGCTGATGGCCCG
This sequence comes from uncultured Acidimicrobiales bacterium, assembly GCA_937942965.1. Classification (GTDB taxonomy): domain Bacteria; phylum Actinomycetota; class Acidimicrobiia; order Acidimicrobiales; family UBA10347; genus UBA10347. The sequence goes on from CALDGN010000431.1 coordinate 6,363, forward strand.
TGTCGACCGGGTCGTCTTCGGCGCCGAGGACCCCAAGGCCGGAAGCACCGGCTCGCTCTACAACATCGGTGCTGATCCTCGGCTGAACCACGAGTACGCAGTCCAAGGCCGTGTCCACGCGGCGGAGTGCGGTCAGCTTCTCACCGACTTCTTCGCCGCCCGCCGGTAGCCGGCAGCTCGGAGCGAGGGCTCGATCAGCCGAAGGTTTCGGTCACGTAGGCGACGACGTCGTTGATTTCTTGTGCGCTGAGCTTGTCGCCGAACCCGAAGGTGAACGGGTGGCCGTTGGTGAGCTCTTCGACCAAACCCGCGAACCCGAACTGAGCGCCGACGCCGAGCACGCCTCGATAGCCGAGATCGCCCAGACCGTTGGCGCCGTGGCAGCGAGCGCAGTTCAGTGTGTAGACCTCGCCGCCGTTCGCGACATTGACGGCCTGGTTACTTGAGTCAGCGGTCGGCTGCGGTACCGGCGTGGGCGCCTGATTCGCGGGTGGCGTAGTTGGCTGCGGCGCAGCGGTCGCTTGAGGAACCGGTGTTGCAGTCGGGATGCCGACCGCCTCGTTGTAGGTCGGCGTCGGGATGCCAACCGCCTCGTTGTAGGTCAGCTCCCCATCGGCTGGTTCGGTGGCTCCAGCGTCCGCGCCATCATCCGCATCGGCTGCGGGCTCTTCGGGGGCGCCGCCCTCTGGCGTAGGCGTGACGACGAAACCTCGAGCCTCGCTCAACGGGAGCGCGGTCGGAAGTGCCCGCGCAGCCTCGAGCACAGGCTCGGTTGTGGCGAGCGGCGTCGCCAGCGGAAGCGGCTCAGTCGGTTCATCCGGGGCGATAGCCAGCACGCTTTCGGCCTGTGAGGTCGAGTTACTGCACGCAGCGGCGAAAAGCACGAGGGCGACACAGGCGAAACGAAGACGGGACCGCACGACCAACGACGGTAACCGAGGACAACGAGCACCCGGCGTCACCGCTGCGGTAGATTCCAACCTGCCCAGAGGGGGGATCCACATGACACCGAAGCTGCTTCATCCATTCGGTAAGCCCGGCACGTCCGGCCACCGCAACCTCGTCAAGAGCGAGGGTGTACGCCTATGGGACGACCAGGGTAATGAGTACATCGACGGCCTTGGCAGCCTCTGGCTTTGCCAGGTCGGATGGGGCCGGCCCGAGATCATCCAGGCCGTGACCGATCAGCTGTCGACGCTCGTGTACAACCACTTCCCGCCATGGGGCTACGACGTCGCCGAGACCCTGGCCGACAAGATCACCAGCATCTCGCCGCTCCCCGATGGCCGTGTCTACATGTGCTGCTCGGGTTCCGAAGCGATCGATTCGGCATTCAAGATCGCTCGCGCCACGGCCCAGCTCAAGGGCGAACCTGACCGCCAAATCATGCTCCGACGCACCCGCGGCTACCACGGCGTGAACGTCGGCGGCACTTCGATGCAAGGCATCGAGCCAAACCGCACCGGCTTCGGCGACCTCATGCCACACATCATCGAGATCGACCCCGAGAACATCGAGTCGGCCGCGTCGGTCTTCGCCGAGCACGGCCCGAACATCGCTGGTGTCATCAGCGAGCCGGTCCAAGGTGCGGGCGGCGTGTTCCCGCCGAACGGCGAATACCTGCAGCAGCTGCGTGACCTCTGCACCCGCAACGGGTCGCTCATGATCCTCGACGAGGTCATCACCGGCTTCGGCCGAACCGGCAGCATGTTCGCGGCCCAGACCTATGGCGTCACACCGGATCTGATCACCTTCGCCAAGGGTGTCACGAGCGGCTACCAGCCGCTTGGCGGCGTGATCGTTTCACGAGATGTGTGCGACGTGCTCGAAGCCGACCCTGACTTCATCCTCCGTCACGGTCACACCTACAGCGCCCACCCGGCGTCGTGTGCGGCGGCGCTGGTGAACATCGACATCATCGAACGTGAAGGTCTCGCCGACCGTGCGAACCACATCGGCGAACGCCTGTCGGCCGGGCTGCAGGCTTTGGCCGATGACGGAAGCATCCGCGAGGTTCGAGGTGTCGGCGCCATCTGGGCCGCCCGTCTGAACAACGACGATCTGGCGACCACCGTCGCCGTGCGCGATCGCATGCTCGATCTCGGCGTGGTCGTTCGCCCGATCGGCGACTCGATCGCGTTCTGCCCGCCGCTCATCATGAGCGACGAAGACGTCGACAAGATGGTCGACGCCTTCGCCCAAGCACTTCGCGACAACGCAGCGGGCTGACGCTTGCGTACCGAGTTTCGCCCGGCGGCGAAACTCGGTGCGATGTCACGACGCCGAGATGCCGAATTCTTCGCCTGCGTCGAGCAGCGCGTCGAACAGGTATTGCGCGAACGAGCGATCCATCATGAGCAAGTAGCTGCGCGTGCCATCGGCAGTGTCGTTGCGAATGATGTCGCAGGTCGTCAGCGCGACGGATGCAGACACGACGGCGCCATCAGGCGTCATCGAATCTGACCAGTCGATCCCGCAGACCTTCTCGAGCATGCGCGCTGCGTCGGCGCCGGTGATGCGGAACAGGGCTCGTCCGTGGGTGAACGGAATGACGCTCGTGAACCCGCCTCGGTCGATGGCTGCTTCCGCGGCTTCGACGGCCGCGACGCTGCCGAGGATCGTCCACTCGTCGGGCCGAGTGCCAGCGACGGTTGCTTCGCCATGTGCTCGGCTGGCGCCGAACGTCACGCCGAACTGCGGCTGGTCAGAACGCACGAGCGTCTTCGTCGTCGCCGACTGGTCAGCGATCGTCAGCGCGGCGTCACCATTCCTTGGATACGAGTTCGTGATGGGACTAGCGAATGTTTCAGACACGTGCCCGCGCTCCTTCCGGGTCGTAATGGGCGTGGTGTTCCATCACCGTGGCGGTGATGCGACGACCATCGGGGATCATGACGAGTTCGAGTTCGGTGCCGCCCGCTGCCATGTCTGGCGCGACCTGACCGAGACAGATCGAGCGGTTCAGCGTCGGCGACATGCGTGACGACGTGATCCGTCCGAGGATCTCGGTCGTGCCGGCTCGCACGATCTGGGTCGCTTCAAGCGGCACGATCCTCGGATCGGTCGTTTGGATCGCCACCAGGCGTGGCAGCTGATCCATCCGCTCCTTGAGGGCCCAGCCAAGTTCGGCCTTGCCGACGAAGTCGTCCTTGTCCATCTTGATCAGCGGCTCCAAGCCAGTGGTCGGAGCGAGCGTGAGCCCATCGGTGTCTTGTCCGACGATGAAGTGACCCTTCTCGAGACGCATGATGCGCTGGGCTTCGAGGCCGAACGGCTTGATGCCGAGGTCGGCGCCGGTTTCCATCAGCGTCTCCCAGACGTGCAGACCGTGTCCGGCGGGCACGTGGACTTCGTAGCTGAGTTCGCCGGTGAAGCCGATGCGCCACATGATGCAGTCGGCGATGCCGGCGACGGCACCTTGGCGCAGCGTCATGTACGGGAACGCGTCGTTGTCGAGGTCGACGTTGGTGAGTCGCCCGAGCAACTCGCGTGACTTGGGGCCAGCGATGTTGATGCTCGTGTAGGCCGTCGTCACGGGGGTGACGTGGACCTGCCAGTCGGGGCGCTCCGTCTGGAGCCAGTTCTCGGCCCACTCCCAGACCCGGGCGGCACCCGAGCTGGTCGTCGTCATGAGGTAGTGGTCATCGCCGAGGTGGCCGGTCACGCCGTCATCCATGACGACACCGTCGTCGGCGCACATGATGCCGTACCGCACCCCGTTGATCGGGAGCTTCGACCACTTGTTCGTGTAGAGCAGGTTCAGCAGCTTGGGCACGTCAGGACCGCGCAGGTCGAGTTTGCCGAGCGGGCTGACGTCGATGATGCCGACGTTCTCACGCGTGTTGCGGACCTCGGCGGCAGGGTCGCCGTAGTGCTCGGGACGCTCCCATGCGCCGGCGTGGATCGGAACCTGGCCGTTCGCTTCGTGCCATTCGTGAATTGCCGAGACACGGTGCGGGTTGAAGATGCGACCGGCGAGACCGCCAAGCGAGATCGGTGCGTACGGCGGGCGCCACACGGTGGTGCCGACCTCTTCGATTGTTTCGCCTCGAGCGTCGGCGAGCACGGCGACGGTGTTGACCGTTTCGAGCTTGCCCTGCGCCGGACCCATGGTCGCCGTCGTGTAGCGCTTGAGTAGCTCGACCGAGTCGTAGCCCTCTTTCGCCGCAGCGACCAGGTCCTTGTTCGACACGTCTTCGCTGAAGTCGACGATGCCTTTGGTCGTGGACTGGAAGAGCGCTGGGTGCGGGTCACGCCCGAGTGGCGTGCGGGTGTCG
>CALDGN010000432.1 GCA_937942965.1 uncultured Acidimicrobiales bacterium
CCCTTCTCCTTCGAAGGTCGCCGCCGCTCGGTCCAGGCCGAGCAGGGCATCAACCGGCTCAAGGAAAAGGTCGACACCCAGATCGTCATCCCGAACGACCGACTGCTGTCGATCTCGAGCAGTGACACGTCGATCCTCGAAGCGTTCCGTATCGCCGACGATGTGCTCCACGCCGGTGTCCAAGGCATCACGACCCTCATCACCACGCCTGGTCTCGTCAACACTGACTTCGCCGACGTGAAGATGATTCTCCAAGATGCCGGCTCGGCTCTTATGGGTGTCGGTCAGGCATCCGGCGAAGAGCGCGGCGTCGGTGCGGCGCGCAAGGCGATCTCGAGCCCACTGCTCGAGTCCTCGATCGAGGGCGCCCGCGGCATCCTGCTGAACCTCACCGGCGGCTCATCGCTCGGCATCCTCGAGGTCAACGAAGCCGCAGAGATCATCCAGGGTGTTGCCCACCCAGACGCCAACATCATCTTCGGTACCGTGATCGACGAGAACATGGGCGATGCACTTCGCGTCACCGTGATCGCCGCTGGCTTCGATCGCTGGGGCGACACCCCGGCCCAGCCCGCACCGACCACGGCGGCGACGCCAGCACCCGCTCCGACTCAGGCCCCCGAGCCGGTGTCGGTTTTCGATGATGATGCAGACGTCTTCGACGAGTTCGCAGATCCGTTCGAAGAGACGCCAGCACCGGCCTCCTCGTCGGGCGACTTCGACGACCTCGACGTTCCGTCGTTCCTGAAGTAAGCCGCTCGCGAATGCGCGAGCTTCTGGCGCGCCTCCTTGATGACGGCCGCCGAGCGGTCATTGCTCATTCGACGCGCGCCGACGGAGACCTGTCTCCGTCGACCGTCGATGCCGCAACCTTGACCGAGCGTCGACGCAACGCCGTCGACGCTGGTCCGTGGCACGCCGTGCACCAGGTGCACGGCGACAACGTCGTGCATGTTGCCGGCGACCCGAGTTCCGACACCGATGTCGTGGGCCCCCGTGTCAAGGCCGACGCCATCGTGACCGAGACGTCGCACCAGGTCCTCGCCGTCCATTCCGGCGACTGTGTCCCGGTCGGGTTCATCCATCCGGCCGGAGCCGTCGCCGTCGCGCACGCCGGCTGGAAGGGACTCGAGGCAGGCGTGCTGGCTACGACCGTCGCGAAGCTCCGAGCGGCTCATGGCGATGGCCTCATCACCGCGGCCATCGGCCCCCATGTTCACGCGGCGAGCTACGAGTTCGGCGAACGCGACCTCGATCGTCTTGCCGCCCAGTTCGGCGATGGCGTGGTCGCCGAAACCACGACCGGAACACCGGCACTCGACCTCACCCACGCGACCACCAGCGCCTTACACAACCTCGATGTCGACATCTCCGTCACGTCACCGGACTGCACCGCAACCCTCGCCGACGACTACTGGTCCTACCGAGCCCGCAGCGAAGCGGGAAGGATTGCGCTCGTCGCATGGTTGGAGCCGGTATGACCGATCAGCACCCGATCGACGAATCCCTGGTCGAGCAGTTGGCCGCGCCGCTCGGCGAACGACTCGCCGCGTTGCACGACCGCATCGCCGCCGCCGGGGGAGACAACGTGCAGTTGCTGCCCGTCTCCAAGGCTCACCCGGTCGAAGCTGTCGTCGCTGGTCAGCGCCACGGGCTCGCGACCTTTGGCGAGAACTACGCCCAAGAACTCGCGGCGAAACACAGCACCCTGGGCGAAGACGCACCCGGCTTCCATTTCATCGGCCAGCTGCAACGCAACAAAGTCCGTCAAATCGCGACCGCTGTCACCGTGTGGCAGTCCGTCGACCGCATCCGTGTCGCCGACGAGATCGCAAAGCGCGCCCCCGGTGCGCACGCGTTCGCCCAGGTCAACCTCGCCGAGGACCCGGCCAAGGCGGGCTGCAACTTCGAGGACCTACCTGAGCTCGTTGATCACATGCAGTCGATCGGGCTGCAGGTCGACGGCCTCATGGGCGTCGGCACGGCCGCCGACGATGCGGCCACGGCCGCAGGGTTCCGTCGGCTCCGCGCCCAGGCCGACTCGATGGGTTTGGCTGACTGCTCGATGGGCATGACCGCTGACCTTGAGCTTGCGATCAAAGAAGGATCGACCATGGTGCGAATCGGCACCGCCCTGTTCGGAGCACGCCAATGACCACGACAACTCCTACTGCCCCCAGCGGGCCGCCAACGGGAACCCTCCCCACGTTGCCGGATCCCGATCAGTACCATACGAACACGCTCGACCGAGGAGCGACACCGATGACCATGTGGAAAAAGACGATGACGTGGCTGGGCCTTGACCCAGACGCTGACTACGAAGCCGAAGGCGGCCAGTCCTTCAACGATCCTGCCCTTGGGCAGGTCGAAGAAGTTACGCCGGTGCCTGCGGGCGTACCACCAGCTTCGTCCGCTCCTGAGCCAATTCCGACCGAGTTCAGCGCCGTGCGTTCGCTCGGTCCGATGAGCGATGACGGCGAGTACACGGGCGAATACGTGCCCGACAACAAGCCGCTCTCGAACACCTCGTTGCGGCCAGTCGATGTCGTCAATCGCGACGACCCACCGATGGGATCGGTCACCGCCGTGCCAGCAAGTCCGAACAGCAAGCCTCAGCTCGTCGCTCCGCGCAGCTTCAACGATGCACAAGAGGTCGCCGATCGTTTCCGGGGTGGTGCGCCGGTGATTCTCAATCTGCAAGAGACCGACGCCGAGCTCGGACGTCGCCTCATCGATTTCTGTTCTGGGCTCTGTTACGGGCTTCGTGGCCAGATGCAGCGCGTTGGCGACCGGGTGTTCCTAGTCACGCCCGCCGAGGTGCAACTGAGCCCCGACGATCACCGACTCATGCGCGATAGCGGCCTGCTCGGCTGATCATCGTTCCCCTCCGTCAGCGCTTCTCCGAGGAACCTCGTGGTCATCATCTGCAACCTCATCGGGCTCTATGTCCTGATCATCTTTGTCCGCATCGTGCTCAGCTGGTTCCCGATCGACCCTGATGGTCCGATCGCAACGTTCCATGGACTGCTGCATCTGCTGACCGAGCCAATCTTGGGCCCGCTCCGGCGAGTGCTTCCCTCGGTTCCGATCGGACAGATCCGCCTCGATCTGTCACCGATCATCGTCCTGTTCGGTGCCCAGATTCTGCGCGGAGTGCTCTGCTAGCCACGCTGCATCTGGAGCCCGGCGGATCGTTCTGCCGAGTGACGGCGTCACGGCGAACAAGGTTCCCGCCGCGGGTCCTCCTCCGGCACTACTAGACAGGACTACTCTCGCGGGGATCGCAGGACTGTCACGGGGTGAGAGCAAACGATGAGCGACGGCGAGTTTCCGTTCCAGAACTTCACGGTGCGCGCCGAGGGGTACGACCGAGGCGAGGTAGATGCCGCAATCGGTCGTCTTCAAGCCGAGATCACCGAGCAACGGCGTGCGCTCGAGGCAGCCACGCCGACCAGCACGGCTGATGCCCGTCTGCATGACCCCGAGGGTGCTGTAACCCGCACCTTGGCGATTGCCCAAGAGACTGCGGACCGTGTGCTGCACGATGCCCAGGTCGAGGCTGATCGTCGCCGCTCCGAAGCCGATGAGCAGGCAGCGGGCACGATCGCCGATGCTGACGCACGTGCCGCCAAGATGATGGCCGACATCGAAACCCAGACGGCCGAAGTTCGAGCCCAAGGCATTGCGGCCGCTCGCAGCGCGATCCAGGTCGAGCGCGACAAGGCCGTCGCTGAGCTCGGCCAGATCCGACGGGTACGTGACGACATCCGAGCCGAGGCCGTCGAGCTTCGTTCGGTACTTGAGCGCTACGCCCGCCAGGCAAACGAAGCCAGCGAGATCCTGGGTGCCGCTGCAGCCGGTCCGCTGCTCGCCTCCGAGCTGCCCGACTATGTCGCCGACGATGTGGCGCTGGCTGGCGTGCTGGGCGACGACGAAATCGATGACCCCGTGAGCGCCGAAGAAGTCCTCGACAGCACCGCTGCTGCGAGCTGGACGAGCGAAGACCCGGCCGAGACTGCCGTGGCCTCAGCCGTTGTGAGCGAAGCATCGTTCGACGATGACCTTGCTGGCGCCGATGCGGGCGGAGATCTGGTTTGGGGCGACGACGACGTTGATGTCGCTGACGAGATCGCCGAACCGGCTGTGGTCGAAGCCGTCGCCGACGCGGACGATGACGACTGGTTCGGTAGCGACGAAGACGACGCACCGCTGGCCGATGTCATCTCGATCGACGGCGACAGTGACAGCGAAGCCGTCGACTTGCCCTCGGATCTCGACGACACGTCGTCGGCATCGTCAGGCGCATTCCTGGCCGAGGTACGCGCTGCTGCTGACGACGACACGGTGATGCTTCCGCCCGAGAGCGAAGGCGCCGACGATTCCGATCGGTTCCTGTCAGAGCTTCGCGGCGTGACCGATCCGGTCAACCTTGACGATGCCGAGCTCGACAGTGACGTCGCTGATCGCTTCTTCGACGGCGAAGACTGAACAACCCAAGTTCGAAAAGACCAAGAACGGAACCGTTT
>CALDGN010000433.1 GCA_937942965.1 uncultured Acidimicrobiales bacterium
CGAGGCGAAGCCATCGCCGAACGCCACGACGCCGGCGTTGTTGCAGACGAGATGGACGTTGCCCTTCCAATCAAAGGCTTGGTCGGCGAGCGCTTCCATCGACTCCATCGAGGTGACATCGCACTGCACGCCGAGGGCATCGATGCCGGCCTCGGTGAGCTCCGCAACGGCGCGTTCCAACGCGCCGGTCTCGATGTCGGCGGCAATCACGCTCATGCCTCGGCGGCCGAGCTCATGGCACAACCCCAGGCCGATTCCCGAGGCGCCTCCGGTGACGACAGCGACCTGGCCAGCTTCGATCTTCATGCGTTGAGTATCGCGGCTCGCGTGACCGAGAACCTCAGCGCGGAATGAGGGAACGCCGCCTGGTGGCACCTACGGTCAATCGCCGAGTGATGGAACGCCAGTGACGACGGAAACCCAGGCCACCACGGCCGAGCAAGCCGAAGCGAACAAGACACAGCTCGGCGTCGGTGCGCGTGAACTCGTCGTCTTGATCTCGTCGGTCATGGCGCTGATGGCGGTCGGGCTCGACCTGGTGCTTCCCGGATTCGACGAGATCCGAGAGGCCTTCGACCTCGGCGAAGGATCGAACCGCACCGGCCAGATCATCACCTTCTACTTCTTCGGCATGGCTGGAGCGCAGCTCGTCTGGGGCCCGCTCGCCGACCGCTACGGACGCAAGCCGGTGCTGTACGCAGGCATCACGATCTACATGATCGGCGCCGCCGCATCGGCGCTGGCCCCGAGTTTCGAGGCACTGCTCGGCGCCCGTGTCATCTGGGGCGTCGGCGCCGCCGGCGCTCGAGTCGTCGCCACGGCGATCATCCGCGACCGGTTCGTCGGCGAACGCATGGCCAAAGCCATGTCGCAGATCATGGCCGTCTTCGTGCTGGTCCCGATCGTGGCGCCGTCGTTCGGCGCGCTGATCCTGGCCGTTGCGCCGTGGCAAGCCGTCTTCTGGTTCTGCGTCGGCTGGGCAGCCATCATCGCTATCTGGAGCTTGCGTCTGCGCGAGACGCTCGACCCCGCACACGTTCGCCCGCTCAGCCTCGGCCAGGTTGGCCGGTCGTATCTCGAGGTCTCTCGCATCCCGGTGACGGTTGCCTACACGTTCGCCTCGGTGTGCCTGCAGGTCGTCTTCACGCTCTACCTCGCATCGAGCGAGCTCATCATCAGCGAGATCTTCGATCGAGGCGACCAGTTCCCGATCGTGTTCGGCGTCATCGCGATCGGCTTCGGCGTGAGCGCCGTCATCAACAGCCGCCTGGTGGAGCGCTACGGCATCCCGTCGATGGTGCGAGCAGCGCTGATCGCTGCGACCGTTGGTTCAGCGCTTCTCGTTGCGATCGCCCTGGCCGGCGGCGGCCAACCGAGCTTCTGGCTCTTCATGCCAGTCACTGGCTTCACGCTGTCGACGTTCATGCTGATGATGCCGAACATGAACACGGCGGCGATGACCCCGGTCGGGCACATCGCCGGTGCGGCGTCGGCGTTCACCAGCGCCATCCGGATCGGTGTCGGCGCCGCGATTGCGGGTGTCCTCAACAGCTTGATCAAAGACTCGGTGACACCGTTCGCAGTCGTGATGCTCGCAATGGTGCTGATTGCATCGCTGATCGTCGCCTGGGTCAGGACGCAGCCCGAAACCCAATCTGCAACTCCTTGAGCGCCCGCAAGAAGTAGTTCGGCGCGATGCCCAAATCGGTGTCGTCGAGGAACCACATCTCGTCGATGCGGTCGACGAGCGCCGTGAACCCGAACAGCAGCTCGCGTCGGGCGAGTGGTGCTCCCATGCAGAAGTGCGTGCCGAACCCGAACGTCACGTGCTTCTTTGCGTCGGGGCGGTCCAGGTCGAAGCGAGCCGGTGCGTCGAAGATCCGGTCGTCACGGTTCGCCGCCGCATAGGTGACCAGGACCTGCGCACCCTCGGGGATGGTCACGCCGTGCAGCTCGGTCTCTTTCGCACACGTTCGCGTGAGTCGCTGCACGGGCGCCTCGAGCCGCAGGACTTCCTCGACCAGAACCGGGAGGTACTTGTCGGGATCGCTCTTGAGCCGATCCCACTGATCCGGATTCTCGATGAGCAAGCGCACGCCACCAGACAGCGCATTGGTCGTCGTCTCGCTGCCGCCGACAAAGGTGTCCGCCATCATCTCGGCGTGTAGCTCGTTGTCGGTCAAGCAGCGACCCCACTCGGGGATCTCGGTGTTCACGAGATCGCTCAGCAACGTGTCGTCGGGGTTCTCGCGCAGCCGCTCGAAGATCGCCTGGAAGTAGTGCTGGGCCTCGATCTCCATCTCGGTTGACCACAGGGCCTCGTCCAGCGTCTGCATCAGACCGAGGCGCTGCACCCAGGCGTCGGTCCACGCCTTGATCTTCCAGATGTCGTCGGGGTTCGCTCCCATCTGGATGCCGATCACGATCAGCGGAAGTGGCACGGCGAACTGCTTCACCCAGTCGCAGCGGCCGTCTTCGATGAACGCGTCGATCAGCTCGTAGGCCAGTCCTTCGATCTGCGGCTCGAGGGTGCGAATCCGCTTCGGGCGAAAAGCGTGATCGAACAAGGCCCGCATCTGCCGGTGTTCGGGATCATCGCGACTGGCGAGCGTCGGGCCGGGAACCCAGCCCTTCTCCTCGTACAGCGCCATGACCTCGGGTGCCTGGCGGCTGCGCCGGTACTTCTTGTTCGAGCTCGCGAACGTCTCGGTGTCCTGGAGCACAGCGCGCACATCTTCGTGGCGCGTGACGACGTACGACTTGAGTTGCGGGTCAAACCAGACGGGCGCGTCGTCTCGCAGCGTGCGGTACGCGTGATACGGGCAATCGTTGATCGCAGG
>CALDGN010000434.1 GCA_937942965.1 uncultured Acidimicrobiales bacterium
CTGAATGTTGGATGCCCGTGCCGGCGGACATGCGTTGGGCGACACCGGGGCGAAGCACGCCATGGTTGCCGTTCGAGTCGCGATGCTCGAGTGCACCTTCGAGGACCCAGGTGACGATTTCCATGTCTCGGTGTCCGTGGGTGTCGAACCCTCCGCCGGCGGCGACACGATCGTCATTCGCGACGATCAACAAGCCGTGGCGCGTGTTCGTCGGATCATGGTGATGCCCGAAACTGAAGCTGTGGCGACTATCGAGCCAGCCAAGATCGGTGTGGAAGCGATCGTCAGCGCGCCGCACATCGAGGTCAGTGTCGACTGCTCGATCGAGTGATGGAGGGTTCGGCTGCGGCATGTCAGGCGGCCGCCCGTGCGATCTGGTTCCGGGCTTCAGCGAGGCCAGCTTGGGGGTCGATGGCCATGCCGTTCGCGCCGATCACGGTGATGGTGCTGATGCCTAGAAAGTTCAGGAATTGACGCAACCAGGTCGTACCGAAGTCGATCTCGCCCCCGATTGGCGTGCCACCGCTGGCGGCAACGATGTAGGTGGGGCGGTCCTTGAGCAGGCCGACCGGCCCGGTCTCGGTGTACGCGAACGTCGTGCCGGCTCGGGCAACGAGGTCGGCCCATGCCTTGAGCGACGAGGGTGGGCCGAAGTTGTAGATCGGCGCTCCGATAACAAGAACGTCGGCGCCCTCGAGTTCGGCGATCAAGGCGTCACCCGAACCGAGCACGTCGGCAGCGCTCTCGCTTCGGTCGGCTTGGGCGGCCGCGAGTTCGGCCGTTGCGGCGACGGAGAGCTGCGGCACACCCTCAGCAAGACGGCGCTCGACGACCGTTGCATCTGGTCCAGCCAGATGCCCGATCAGCTCGGAGGCGAGAAGCTCGGTTGCGGATTCCGTGCCTCGGGTCGAGGCGGCGATGTGCAGGATTGTGTTGGTCATAGTGGGCCCCCAGAGGGTGGTAGTTCAATGTTGAATGATTATTACTTCAATTTTGAATTAGTGCAACCCCGGCGGGTATCCTCGGTGTTGTGACTTCTGACGCACCCGAGCCGAACTGGCTCAACGACGCCGAAATGCGAACGTGGCGCGCCTATCTGCGAGCGGTCAACCTCATCGAGCGACGGCTGAACGAAGGCCTCAAGGCTGCTGGCGGTCTCACGATCGAGGACTACGAGGTTCTGGTCCATCTCTCGGAAACCGTCGACCAGCGACTGCGCATGAGCGAGCTATCCCAGCGCCTCGTCCACTCCCAGAGTCGCCTTACCCAACGCGTCGATCGCCTCGCCAAGCGTGGCTACGTCAGTCGCGAAAAGTGCCCCGAAGATCGGCGTGGCACGTTCGCCTGCCTGACCGAGGACGGCTTTGCTGCACTCGAGGCAACAGCTCCCCAGCACGTTCAAGATGTGCGCGACGCGCTGATCGACCTCATCGAACCTGACGAACACGCCGTCATCGCCGAAGTACTTGAGCGGATCAGCGAAGAGCTACACGAGTCCTGACCAAAGAAGCGCTGATCAGCGGGTGCTGCTCGCAACCGCTCCGATGCACAACACCCGAACTGTCGGGCGAATGGCTTCGACCAAGGCCTGGACCAGCTCTGCATCGTCTGGATCAACTCGATGGATCAGCACCGCAAACTCGGCCTGCTCAGGTCGGCCCTTCCGCGAACCGGCCTCGCTCAACAACACCTGAGCGGCTGCGTCGGGAGTCAGCAGATCATCGATGGATCCACCGACGATGTCGACGACCGCATCGGCGCGATGACACGACGTCGCAATCGGCTCGCCGAGTGCGTGTGCTCCGATGCACGCCAACAACGTGGTCGTGTGCTCGGGGATGACTGGCTCGTAGGCATACGGAGCCTTGAATGGCTTGCGTCGAGAACCATCAGCTTCGACGATCACATGGTCCGCGAGCCCTGAGCTAAACCAGCGATCGCAATCCTGGGGCGACACGCCTTCGGCCCGGTGCCCCGTTCGATCCGACCACACCAACGCCCGCGAGCTCTCGGACAACTGGCGCTCGATCGTCCCATCGTCCGCTCCGACCAGTACCGGTACGCCCTCGTCTCGCTCCGACCCCATCTTGGTGGTCGTCGTCAGCACTACCGAACCAGAGAGCTGCTGGCCCAGCGCAAACAGCGTCGTGGTCTTTCCGCCGCCGCCCACGATCGAGACGAGTTCCCGTTCCCCGAGCTGCAAGGCAGCAGCGAGATCGCCGATCGGCGTGAGCGAAAGCGCCACAAAGCGAAGCTACTGCGCATTCGCGCTCAGACAGCACTGGGTCATCATGTCGCCGGATCGAGGTGGCACACTTTTGTGGTGGCACTGAAGATCCGGGGAGCAGCAATCGACTGGGACAGCGGTGGTGCACCCAAAGCGCCACCGTTGGTCTGGGGCCACGGCTTGACGAGCAGCCGTGCGGACGAAGACCGGGCTCCGATCGTCGACCTACATCGCGTACGCGAGTTCGCGACCGTCGTGCGCTACGACGCACACGGGCATGGAGCGTCGTCGATGCTGTCTGAGCCCGAACGAGGCAGCTGGGCTGAACTCGCGCAGGATCAGATCGAGCTCATCGACTACCTCGGGATCGGCGAGGTCATCCTGGGCGGCGCCTCGATGGGCACCGGCACGGCATTGCACGCAGCGCTGGCGATTCCCGAGCGGGTCAAGGGTCTGGTGCTTGTCATCCCGCCAACGGGCTGGACAGAGCGGGCCGCGCAGATCGACGTGTACGAGCAGATGGCGTCGATCATCGAAGTGAAGGGCATCGAACCGATCATCGCCGCATCGGCGAGCTTGGCGCCGCCCGACCCGTACCTGGGAAGCGACGAGTATCGACAGCGCCGTGCCGCGACGATGCGAGCGGTTTCCCCGGAGCGTCTGGCGGCGAACCTCCGCGGCGCAGGCCATGCGGATCTTCCGAGGCTCGCCGCGCTGGCGACCCTGACCATGCCGACCCTGGTGCTCGCGTGGACTGGCGATACCGGCCATCCGGTTTCGACCGCGGAGCAGCTGGGTGAAACCTTGCCGAATGCTGAGGTCGTGCTCAGCTCGACCGCAGACGAGTTGGCAACGTGGACGCAGCGAACGATCGATTTCGTCAGCAGCCTGACCGGCTGACGCAGGTCAGACCACGAGCTAGCGAATCGGTCGGAAGCACGAGCCGATTTCGGACGGCTGCTCGAGCCCGGCATGGGCATCTCGCAGCGCGGTCAACTCACTGACGATCGATTCGGGCATGGCGGCGACGCCACCATTCACCGTGTCGACATGGAGCAACATCAGCTCGTGGGTTGCGGCGACCCAGCCTTCGTCGGCATGCAACATGCGGTGGAAGAGGTGGAGCCGCTTGGCGTCGACGCCAAGCACCCAGCTCTCGTAGGCGAGCGGCGTCTCGGGCGGGACTTCGCGTTGATAGGTCAGGTGCGCCTCGACCGTGTAGATCGAGCAGCCACTCGCCTCGCGATAGGCCTGGTCGAGTCCGACCAAGTCCTGCACCGCATCGGTCGCCTTGGTGAATCCGACGACGTAGTAACCGTCGTTCACATGGTCGTTGTAGTCAATCCACTCGGGTTGCACTACGGCGGTGTGGATACGAAGCGGGCCCTCGGCACTCATGTGCGTGCGCTCAGCCTTGCGTGAGGCGGCTCTCGACGCCTGCCTTTTCGAATACGCGAGCGGCGGCGACGGTGGCTTCTTCGAGCAGTGCCGTCTCGTCGACGATCGTCGAGCTGCCTCCAGCCACACAGCGGCGACCGTCAACCCACACATCGGAGACGTCGGCCGGGCTGGCGTTAAAGACGAGCGCCGATGGCACCCGGTGCACGGGGGCAACGAAGATCGAACGCAGGTCAACCATGACCACGTCGGCCTTGCGGCCCGCTGCGAGCACGCCAGTGTCATCGCCGGTCCCGAACGTGCGTGCGCCGCCACGGCATGCCATCTCGAGGCTGTCCTCGGGCTGTAGCGCCATCGCGTCGAGGTGATGGACCTTCTGCAACAGCACGGTCGACTTGAGGACCTCGAACATGTCCTGGCGGTTGTTGCTTCCCGGACCGTCGCTGGCGAGCGCGATGTTGATGCCGCGGGCGCGCATATCGAGAATGCGTGGCACACCCGAGGCCAGGTACATGTTGCTCACTGGGCAGCTCACGACCGAAGCGCCTGCTTCGGCGATGAGGTCGAGCTCGCCGTCGTCGAGCCACACGCTGTGTGCGAGCTGGAAGTCGGGGCCAAGCACGCCGATGTCGTGCAGCCATTCGACGTGGCGCATGCCGCGCTCTTCGAGGTTGAGCTGGACTTCTTCGTCGGTCTCGGCGCAGTGGATGTGTGTGCCAGCCCCCCACTCGCGTGTCTTGGCGACGGTCTCGCGCATCGCGTCGGCGGTGCAGCCCCAGGGGAGCAGCGGCGCGAGCTCGATGCGGATCCGGTCGTCGTCGTGACCGTGCCACTGGGTGCGGAGCGTCTCGGTATGCGACAGCACCTGGTCTGGTGTCTCGCACATGATCTCGGGATAGTTCCGGTCGGCCCAGCCGCGAGCGAGCATGTAGCGGACACCGCTCTCGTCAGCGGCCCGGCAGATCGCATCGTCGATCGAAGGGTCGACGTGCACGTACTGGTGATCGAGGATCGCAGTTGCGCCGGTGCGCAGGTTCTCGATCATGCCGACGAGGCCCGCGAGATACGCGGCGTCGGCATCAAGGTGCACGGCGCCAGGCCAGATGCAATCACGAAGCCACTGCAGCAGTGGCTTGTCGTCGGCCAATCCTCGGAAGAACGTCTGGAAGAGGTGAGTGTGGCCGTTCGTCATTCCTGGCATGACCGCATGGCCGGTGCCGTCGACGACCTCGCCAGCGCTGGCCCGAACATCGTCTGGCGCATTGCCAGCTCCGACGGCGGAGATACGGTCGCCGACCAGGTGCACCCAGCCCGGATCGTGGATGGTGAACGCATCATCGACCGTGACCACGGCAGCGTTCTCGATGAGGACACCGCCCTCGGGACGCGGGGCAAGTGGTGTGATCTCGACCATGGCCCGGAGGCTATCGGCGTCGCTCGCCCCGCTCGCTCACCGGCGGACGTGGCTTTAGCGCTCTTCGCGGCGCCAGGTTTGGCCGATGGCCGCAGGCGCTGCGCTTGGCCGGTTGCGAGAGCGAATCGACAAGAGAATCAGCACGCCGATCGTCAACACGTACGGCAGCATGCTCAACAGGATCGGGCTGATCTCGACGCCGAAGGTTTGCAGCCGAGGTTCGAGTGCGATGAGGCCACCGAACAGCAGGGAACCGACGAGCACGCGGCCCGGACGCCACGCACCGAAGATCACCAACGCGACCGCGATCCAGCCGCGGCCAGCGGTTGTTCCTTCGCTCCAGCCGGGAGCGAGAAGAAGTGTCAGATAGGCGCCGGACATGCCCGCCAACGCGCCGCCGATCATCACGGCGACCACTCGTGTCCGGATGACGGGAAGCCCCGCGGCGTCGGCGGTCGCGGCGGACTCACCGACGGCACGCAGCGCCAGGCCCGTGCTGGTGCGGTTGAACACGAACCACGTCACTGCGCCGAGCAGGAGAGCGAGCCAGCTGAGCGCCGACATCGAGAACACGGTCTCGCCGAGCCATGGAATGTCACTCAGCGGCCCGAGGTCGAGCTCACGGAACTGGGTGCCGACCGGTTTCGAGACGAGGTCCTTGCCCAGGAACGCGGCCATCGCGAGCCCGAGGATCGTTAAGGCAAGGCCACTCACCACCTGGTCCGCGCCCAACACGACGGACACGACCGCGTGGGCGCCCGAAAGCAGCGTGCCGGCCAGCGCGGCGACAACGAGGGCGATCCACGGGTTGCCGGTTTCGACGCCGGCCCAAAACGCGGCCATGCCGCCAAAGGCCATCATGCCTTCGACGCCCAGGTTGAGTACGCCTGCCTTTTCGGCAACGAGCTCGCCGAGAGCGGCGAGATAGAGCAACGTGCCGAATTCGATGATGGCGATGACGAGCCCGATGAGTGTCTGCTCGTTCATGTTGCAGCTCCCGGCTCCGCAATGGCAGCGTTCGTCGCGGACGCTGGCTCGCCACGCTCCAGTCGGTAGCTACCAAACACTGCGGCTGCCAGTGCGCCGAACAGGATCAGCGCTTGGAGGATGTCGGAGATCGCGGCCGGCACGCCTTGGGTCTGAATCGCGAGGCCACCGATCTGGACGGCACCGAACGCGACGGCCACGGCAGCGACGCCGGATGGACGCATGAGGGCGAGCGCCGCGACGATGATGCCAGCGAACCCCCAGCCTCCAGCGACGCCTTCGACGAGTCGGCTGGCGGAGCCGGTGAGCTCGATGCCACCGGCGAGGCCCGCGAACATGCCCGACATCACGAGCACGGTCAGGATCTTGGTGCGCAGCGAGATGCCGACATACTCGGCGGTGCGTTCTGACGATCCGGCGATCCGAAGTTCATAGCCCCAAGCGCTGCGGGAGACGAGCCAGCCGAACAGGCCAACGACGACAGCAGCGATCAGCACACCGATGTTCGCCCGCTCGAACAGGCCGGGCAGCTTCGCCTGATCGGGGATCTCGGGAGCGATCGGGAAGTTGTTGCCTTCGGGATCTTTCCACGGGCCGTTCACCAGGTAGCGAACGATGCGGATGGCGACCTCGTTCAGCATCAATGTGGTGATGATCTCGCTCACGCCGAGTCGGGCACGAGCGAGCGCCGGACCGAGTGCCAACACGGCGCCGCCGAGAACTGCGCCGAGCAGCATCAGTGGGATGAGGAGCGGTCCGGACAGATCGGGTGCGAGTCGAGCAACCCAGGCGGCGCCGATTGCTCCGGCGATGATCTGGCCTTCGGCGCCGATGTTCCACAAGCCCATCGAACCGGCAACTGCGACGGCAAGGCCGGCCAGGCCAAGGGGGACGGCACGGGTCAGCGTGTTTGACCAGGCGCGAGGCGAGCCAAAGGCGCTGTCCAACATGCGGAGATAGGTGCTGAACGGGTTGTTGCCGGTCGCAAGCAGCAAGACCACGCCGATGAGCAGCGCGATGATCACGCCGACCAAGACGGCACGAAGCTGGCCACCGGCAAGCGGCGTTTCTCGGCGAACGAGTCGAAGGTTCCTCACGACGTCGCTTCCTCGGCGTGCACGGCACCGGTCATGGCGACGCCCACGTCAGATCGGGTCGTCTCGTCGGGATCGAACTCGGCGACGATCTTGCCCTCGTGCATGACCATGAGCCGGTCGCTGAGTGCGAGTAGTTCATCGAGGTCCTCGCTGATCAGCAAGACAGCGACGCCAGCTTCGGCTTGTTCGAGGAGTACGCGCTGGATGGCGGCGACGCCTTGGACATCGAGGCCTCGGGTGGGTTGGGCGGCAATGAGCACCGTCGGCTCGCCATCGACTTCGCGTCCGACGAGTAGCCGCTGCAGGTTGCCGCCAGACAGGCCGGCGATGGGGGAGTGGAGGTCGGCGATCTTCACGTTGAAGCGCTCGACGAGATCCTCGGCGTGCTCGATCGATTTCTCTTGGTCGATCAGCAGGCCCTTGGCGTCGGTGCGATACGTGCGCATGATCGCGTTGTCCGCAACGCTTAGTCGCGGCGCAAGGCCGACACCGATCCGGTCCTCGGGCACATAGCTGAGACCTCGGCGATGTCGCTCGTTTGGCGAGGCCGAGCTGAGGTCATGGGTGCCGGACTGCACCGAGCCGCTACTGCCTGTGAGGCCGGCCAGCGCGTCAGCGAGAGGACGCTGCCCGTTACCCGCAATACCAGCAATGCCCAGCACCTCGCCTGAACCGATCGAGAACGTCACGCCGTCGACGACATTGCGTCCGTGGATGTCCACGACCTGGAGGTTGTCGACCTTGAGCACGGTGTCGCCCGGCGTGCTCGTGCGCACCCGGCGTTGTGATACCTCGGTGGCCTCGCCGACCATGAGCTCGGCGAGTCGGCCCGCATCGAGGTCGCTGACGGCGAGGTTGCCGGCAACCGTTTCGCCGCCTCGGAGCACCGTTGCTTCGTCGCAGAACGCGGTGACCTCGTCGAGCTTGTGGCTGATGAAGATGATGCTGCGTCCGTCGGCCGCCATCGCGGCCGTGATGCGGCCAAGTTCTTCGGCCTCGACGGGCGTCAGGACTGCGGTTGGTTCGTCGAGGATCAGCACCCGGGCGTCGCGCCACAGGGCCTTGAGGATCTCGACGCGCTGGCGTTCGCCCATCGAGAGCTGCCAGACCTCGCGGCGCGGGTCGGTTGCGAGACCGAAGCGTTCGGCCAGTGCGGCGACCTGATCCTCGAGCGCGCTACGTGCCAGCACGCGTGGAGCTGCGCCGAGGACGACGTTCTCGGTGACCGAGAATGTTGGGACAAGCCGGAATTCTTGGTGAACCATGCCGACGCCAGCGGCAATGGCATCGGCGGGAGCGGCAAAGGACTGCTCGACGCCATGCAGCCGCACGGTGCCTTCGTCGGGTCGATAGACCCCAGCGAGCACGTTCATCAGAGTCGTCTTGCCGGCACCGTTCTCGCCGAGGACGGCATGGACCGATCCCGGTTTGACGTGCAGTCGCGTGCCCGCGTTGGCGATCACACCAGGAAAGCGTTTCCAGATGTTGTCGAGCTCAACTGCGAGCCCCTGCGCTGGTGCTACCAACGTTCTCCCCTACCAACTTCCCCGGTGTCCGAGTATGCCCCGAACGCGATCGTGGCCGGACCTCCCGAAGGAGGTCCGGCC
>CALDGN010000435.1 GCA_937942965.1 uncultured Acidimicrobiales bacterium
GCTTCTCGATGCCGTAGCTGAACCACAGCATCTCGCCGGTGACTTCGTCGATCTTGGTGTGGGCCGAGATACCGCGGGCGGGCATGCCGGGCCACTGAGCGATCCCCTCAGCCTCAAGCGAGACCGGGTCCATCTGGTGTAGGTCACCGCACTGCCAGAAACTCGCCAGTGCCTTGCCTTGGTGTACCACGACGTCGGTGCTGGCTGCATCTTTCATGTGGCCGTGGGTACTGCACCCTTCGCGCTCGGCGACGGAGGAGGGCTCGGCACAGCCGGCCCAAAGGGAGCGCTGGGCTTCGAGCTCGGCGAGCATGCCGGGAGTGCGGACGAACCGGTTGTGGTACACGGCTTCGCCCGCGGCGAAGTTGATTGAGTGGATCATGGCGTCGCCGTCGAACGGGTGGTACTGCTGCACCGACTCATGCAGCGGGTTCTCCGTATTACGCAGATAGACGCCGGCGAGATCGGCAGGAATCTCACCCTCGACGGGGAGCTCCCAGGCCCGACGCTCAACCGTTTGTGGACGCCACGCGCCGCTGCGGTACCGATGGCTGTCGTCACTGGGCAACGTCGTTGGCAGCTCGTCCAGAATCTCGATCTTCATGGGTCCCCCACAGAATCCTTGCGTGTCGATCGGACTTACTGACCGACGGTCAGCATCCTAGTCAGCACACCATCCTTGACGCCAGCCCCCTACCATCGCCGCCGTGGCCACCCAGTCCGAACGACGCAACGAGACCCGTCGAAGCGTCGTCGCGGCAGCGATCCAGCTCTTCGACGAGTCCGGCGACACGTCAGCGTCGCTCGAGGACATCGCAACGCTCGCCGGCGTCGCCAAGTCGACGGTCGTGTACCACTTCGAATCGCGCATCGGGCTACTGCAGGTCGTCGCCCGGCGCATCTTCGCCGAGGCCCGCCAAACCGAGGTCCAGCCCGCTGCCGATGTCTCGATCCCCGACAAGGTGACCTGGATCGCTGCACTGCTCACGTCGCAGACCGACGCTCGGGCGCAGGTGCTTCACGCCATCGACGATGAGCTCACCTCGGCCCGATCGCTGGGTGACGCAGATCCGTCTCCATGGCTGACCGAAGCCTTGGCCGACCTCGGCCTGAACGAGCCAGAGATTGCGGCCATGGCGCTGCTCCAGATCTCACGCCGCATTGCCCGTGGTCTGATCGACTCAAACGAGATCAACGACATCGCCAAACGAATCACCGATGCCTTCGGCTAATCCCGGTCGCTACTCCGCTTCGGTGAGGGCGACATAGATCGACGCCTCGATCGTGGCGCCATCATCGAGCGTGACCTCGATTGTCCGCCGTTCGTATCCCGGGCCCTCGAAGTCGTCGATCTCTCGCCATCGCTTCGCGACGTCGGGACCGATGAGCACGTCGACCTCGACCTCACCGCCATCGGGATCTGGCACGAAGCCGTCGTAGCCCTCCGCCGGTCCAAACGTAAGCTCGAACGCCCACCCGCGCACCTTGCCCGGCAACCATGTGCCCGGAATCCGGTTCACCACCCAATGATTGGGTTGACCGGGACGCAGCGACCCATAGGCCGCCAATGCCGTGTCCGCAGCGGCCTCGATCGAGCGACCCGTCGCCGCGTCTGCCTCGTCAGTCACGCCCGCAAAACTAGCGCCGCCGACCCGCTGCGAGCCGACCTGTTGAACCCGTTCGGCTCAGTTGAGCCCAAGTTTGACGTCGAGCTTCTTGATGCCGGCGATGAAGCTCGACCACACGTAGGCCTCTTGGCCGACGAGTTCGAGTCGGTCGACTCGCTTGACGAGCTGCTCCAGAACACAGCGCGTTTCGAGACGAGCCAGGTGGGCTCCGAGACAGAAGTGCGCTCCGAACCCAAAGGCGATGTGCGGGTTCGGATCTCGGGTCACATCGAAGGTCATCGGATTCTCGAAGATGTCCTCGTCGCGGTTCGCCGACGCATAGTGCAGAACGACCTTGTCGCCCTTGGCGAAGTGGTGCCCCTTGTAGTCGACGTCTTCGACGACCGTGCGCGACATGTAAATCACTGGGCTCGACCAGCGGATCATCTCTTCGACGGCGGTGTCCCAGTGCTCGCCGGTCTTCAGCAGTTCGTACTGGTCAGGGTTCTGCGCAAGCTGCAGAAGCCCGTGACTGATGTTGTTGCGGGTGGTCTCGTTGCCAGCGACGAAAAGCAACGTGACATAGCCCGAGTACTCCTCGATGCTGAGCTCGCCAAGCGCAAGCTTCTCGGCCAAAACCGACGCCAGATCGTCTTTGGGTGAGTCGCGGCGCTCCGCCAGCATGTCGAGCGCGTATTGCATCATCTCTTCGCCGGCCTGGGTCCGGTACTCCTCGCTTGGCGAGTAGTCCGGGTCGTCGTTGGTGATGATCGCGTTGCTCCACCGAACCAACTGCTCGCGATCATCGGGCGTCGTGCCCAACAGCTCGCAGATGGCCAACAGCGGCATCGGCACACTGATGTCATCGACCACATCGATGATGGTCTCGCCGTTGTCGCCGCTCCCCCGCTCGATCGCATCGTCGATCAACCGGCCGACCATGTCGTGGTAGTGCTCGGTGTAGCGGCGAACGACCCGAGGCGTGAAGTTCTTGTTCGTCATCCGGCGCAGACGCAGATGCTCGGGATCGTCGAGATTGAGAAGGTGGCGATCTTCTTGATCGCTGTAGCTCGCTCGCAGATTCAGACCATGCGCGTTGACGAAGCGGTCGGTGTCCTTGCTGACCGCGAGCACGTCTTCGTACTTGGTCAGCACCCACGCCTGGGGGTAGAGCCGCTCATCGCGGACAGTCTGGAAGTGGATCGGCCGGTCCTGACGCAGTCGAGCCAAGGCCTCGTGAGGCACGCCTTCGGCAAACACCCGATTGGACAAGACGTCGATCGATGCAAGATCGGTTCCCTCAACCATCGTCATGCGAATCCCCCAAGGCAGCTGTGACGTAGCTCACACGCTAGCGCACCGCGATTTCGACCCATGAAAACGGCAACGAGCCCCGGGGCTTACCCGGGGCTCGCTGCGTTTCGTATCTCGCTCGACTAGTCCTCGAGCTTCTTCCAGTCGAGGCCGAGCTCGTCATCTTCGTCGTCGCGACGGCGCTTCTTGCTGGCTGCAATGAAGGCGCCACCGGCGAGGACCATCGTGAGGCCCAGCATCGTCAGAAGACGTGCGTTGGAGCCCGTGTAGGCGAGCCCACCGCCCGATCCTGACGGACCATCGTTGGTGAATGCCTGCGGACCACCTGGGAGTTCCGGCGTGTTGCCGCCACCTGTCGACGGCGTACCGAATCCACCAGGCAGTGGCTGCGGTGGGATCACCGTCGGTGGGGTACGAACGCCGGGGCTCCGTTCGACGACAGCGATGTCGCTGTCATCCTCGTCGCCGCCAGTGTTGTCCGTGACGTCATCGACAACGGGGTCGCTGTCGGTGTCGCCGAGCGTCGAATCGACGTCGAGCAGGTCGAGCGGTTCGCCCGACACCGGGTGCTCGGCCAACGCCTCGGACAGGCCGGCGATGTTCTCGAAGCGGCCGTAGCCGTTGAGTTTGGTCGTGATCTCAACCATCACCGAATCGCCCGGAGCGATCGGACCCGGCACGGCCATCGAGGCCGTTCCATCGCCGTTGTCGATCCAGTCAGGGTCATCGAGGAGCATGCGCTCAGGCAGGTGGTCCACGATCATGATGTCTCGTGCACTCACTGTGCCCTGATTGAACACTTCGATGCTGAAGGTGTGGCGTGGCGGGTTCTGCGTGGTCGACGAGACCAGCTTCTTCTGCAACGCCAGGTCGAGCTCGAGCGCAACACCGTCGTAGTACGACGGATCGTCGTCGCCGACCGGGTCAACCAAGGGCTCGGGAATCGGCAACCAGGTACCTGGCGCCTCGGGATCCTCGAACGCAGGGGTGCCGCCGACGTCGCCGATGTTGACGTAGTCGTCTTCACCAGCGATGCCGCTACCGATGCAGGTGGCCGAGTCGCCGGGGGCGAGCAGCGCCAGCAGCGCTGTGCCGTCACCACAGTCGATCTCGACGCCCTGGTCATCGGTGACCTCGACGTTGACCACTGGCATGTCACCAGTGTTGGTCACCACGTAGGTCCACTCGATGGGGTCGTTCTCGAGAATCTCGAGTCCGGGTGCCTCATCTGAGTCGCTGCCGTTGGTGGCCTTCTCAATGTCGATCGACGGCGTACCACCGAAGTAGTGGGACGGATCGTCGTCGGACACAGGATCTGCGCCTGGGATGGGCAGGTAGCCGCCCGGAGCATCCGGGTCAGGCTGACCTGGCGTACCAGTCACGGTTCCGACGTTGCCGTATTGGCCTGCTTGGGCAACGCCTGGGGCGGTGCACTCGTAGGTCTCGCCCGGCAGCAGCAGCTCGATGGAGCTGCCACCGTCGCCACAGTCGACTGGTTCACCTTGATCATCGCTGACGGTCACGTTGACCAGCGGCGTATCCGAGGTGTTCGTGACGACGTAGCTCCACTCGATCGGGTCGCCTGGGGCGACAACCGGTCCGGGGAGTTCGTCGGCATCGAAGCCGTTCGTTGACTTCTGGATGATGATCTCGCCGTCGTGAGCGACGTAGTGGGAGGGGTCATCCTCGGCGACGTCGTCTTGACCGGTCGGCTCGTAGGCCTCTGGATCCGTTGGCCAGCTGTCGGGATCGCTCGGATCACAGCAGTCTTCGGAAGGATCGGTTGGCTGCGACGGCGTACCGCTCACAACTGCGATGTTCTCGTACTCGCCGAGCTCGGCTTCGCCGGTCGCCTCGCAAGTTGCGGAGGCGCCTGGCAGGAGCAATGCGACGACGTTCGTGCCGTCACCACAGTCCACCGAGATGGCGGGGTCGTTGTCGGTGACCGAGACGTTCGTCAACGGGACTTCACCGTCGTTGGTCACGACGTAGGTCCAGGTGACGGCGTCGCCGATTGCGAGCAACGGTCCGACGGTGAAGTCGGCGTCTTCGCCATTCGTGGTCTTCTCGACAGCGACCGAGGGGTCGAGGCCGGTGTGGTGCGATGGATCGTCGTCGCCGACTTCGAGTGGCACGCCACCGTCGTCGATCACGGCAACGAGTTCGCCGTCTGGATCGTCTGGGTTCTCAACGGCCGGCGTACCGGTCACGGAACCGAGGTTCTCGTAGGCACCGTCTGCAGCTGAGCCCTCGCCCATGCAGATGTGCATCTGGCCAGGCATGAGCTGAGCGATTTCGTTCGTGCCGTCACCGCAGTCGACCGCGACACCCTGGTCATCAGTGATGACAAGGTCGATGATCGGCGTGCGTCCGTCGTTGGTGACGAGGTAGGTCCACGTCACGTCCGAACCTGGGGTCACGATTGGGCCCGGTGCCGTGTCGGCGTCGGTTCCGTTCGTGGCCTTTTCGATGCGGACCGATGGGTCAACCGCCACGTAGTGGCTTGGGTCTTCGTCGGTCACGTCGTCTTGGCCGGTTGGGGCGTAGGCGTCAGGACCGGTTGGCCAGCTGCCGGGATCGGTTGGATCACAGCAGTCAGCGGTCGGGTCGTTCGGCTGTGCCGGCGTACCGGTCACGGTCGAGTTGTTCTCGTACTGGCCGAGTTCGGCTTCGCCCGTGGCCTGGCAGGTCACGGATTCGCCTGGCAACAGCACGGCGATGACGTTGCCGGCACCAC
>CALDGN010000436.1 GCA_937942965.1 uncultured Acidimicrobiales bacterium
GCCCGCATGCTCGAAGCCGGCGAAGATCCTCGGTTCATCGCCCGCCGTTTGATGGTGCACGCCAGCGAGGACATCGGCATGGCCGACTCGCAGGCGCTCTTGATCGCATCGGCGGCGGCGCACGCAGTCGAGTTCGTCGGACTTCCCGAAGCTCGCATCAACCTGTCGCACGCCACCGTCTATCTGGCCACTGCGCCCAAGTCGAACCGGGCCTACGCAGCGATCAACAAAGCCCAGACGGCGGCGCGGACCGCGGGTGGCGACGTCGGCACCCACTTGCGTGATGCGCACTACCAAGGTGCGGCGTCGCTCGGCCACGGCGAGGGGTACCGCTACCCCCACGACGACCCTCGTGGTTGGGTCGACCAGCAGTACTTGCCGGCCGAGGTCGCTGATCAACGGTTCTACGAACCATCCCGACTGGGCGACGAATCCGAGATCGCTGACCGGATGAACCAGATCCATCGTTGGCGCCACGGCAAGGACTAGCAGGCGCCGCAATTTCCTCTAGTCTCGGGGCACTGTGTTCAAGCGACTTTTCTGGTTTAGCAGCGGCGCCGCCACCGGCGCCGCCGGCACCGTCTGGGCTCGACGCCGCGTGCAGGAACAGCTTCGCCGTTTCACGCCCGACGGCGTGCGGGAGCAAGCGGTTGCTCGGGCCAAGCGCGCTGCAGGCGATGCCCAAGTGCTGGTGCGAGAAGGGCGAGCCGTCGCCAAGAACTACAAAGCCCGCCAGCACCCGGGCGATCCCGAGAGCTGACGGGCCGGCGATAGAGCCGGGCGGTTACGGCTGATTCTGGGGCCGAGAGGCGCTCACGAGGCCAGCGAGCCCTGCAGCAGCGGCGAGCCCGGCGACAAGCCACCAGACGCCGTCACCTGAGCTCCTGTCTGCGATTGCGACAGCTCCGATGACGACGAGGGCAGCGCCGATGATGGCTTGCGCAACTCGCATCAGTTGCCCCGAACTTCAACGACACCGAGGTCAACGTCGACGTCGAGGACCAAGGTTCCTCGATCGCCGGGCAGGCGTATTGCCTGTGGGAGCTGGTTGATCCCTTCCGACGTGAAGTCATTGCCGGAACCGGGCAGGTTCACGATGATCTCGCCGGCCATATTCTCGATGTCCAGCGTGCCGCCGACTTCGTCAGGCAGCAGCAACGTGAGCTCGCCGATCCCGAGATCAACGTCGAGGTTTCGGGTCTCGCCATCGAGGTCGAGGCGGGACAGGTCGACGAGGAGTTCACCGACGCCATGGGAGTAGGTCTCGGCGAGCTCAGTGAGGGTGAGCGGCCGGTACGTGGTGGAGCCGACGCCGTCATCGACCAGTCCGTCGACCGCACTCACGGGGATCAGCAAGATGACGGCGAGAATGCCGAGCGGGATCAGGCCTCGTGCGCCAGCCCGGGTCATGGCACCGACGAGTACGCCGACGCCGATGATCAGAATTGCAATACCGAGCATGCGAGTGCCGCTGACGTTCCACCAGTCACCCGCAGAGGCGGCGATGCCGACTGCGGCGAGGATCGCAAGGAGCGACAGGACAGCTCGGGTAATGCGCTGTGGTCCACGACCACGGCGAGGCTCTGCCGGAACGGCATCGCTCGGTCCGGGAGGTGGCGGCGCATCCCAGCCCCAACCTCCAGCAGCGCCGGCAGTCGTTGCGGCCCCGGCGTAGGCGTACTGTGCGTTTGCGTAGGCAGGCGTGGTCGCGTCTTCGGTAGTGCCAGCGGGAGTCGGCCGAGGAGGGACAGGGGAGACCCAGTCCGATGTCGACGAAAGTGGCTGTTCGCTGAGCAACCAGATGCCCCCGGCAATCAGAACGATTGCGAGCACCAGCCAGCTCTCGTTGAGGATGGCGACCGCAAGACCAAGTGAGGCAAGCCCGACGGCGATTGCGAGGTTGCGGTCAGTCGCACGCTCACGCCAGACGGGCTCGGGCTGACCCGAGGGGTGCTCCGGCATCAGGATCCACGCCGCGAGGTAGACGAGGACGCTCGTTCCGGTCAGGGCGAGGACAACGAAGACGATGCGGACCACGGTCGGGTCGACCCCGAGGTACCGGGCGATACCGCCCGCGACGCCGCCGAGCTTGCGGTCGTTGCGGGATCGGAACAGCCGCCGATCAGTTGCCGGGCCCTGGCCGTAGGGCGCTTGGTCGTATCGGCCCTGCGCATACGGCGGTGTCTCGTTGGGCGGAGGCGGCTGGTGGGGAGGCGGCTGGTGCGGTGGCGTTTGATGTGGGGGAGCGGCCGCAACTGCCGGTTCGGTCGGTGCCTCATACGGCGCCTCGGCCGCGGCAAGCAGGTCACCGTCGCTCACGCTGTCATCGATGAGGCTGTCGGGGATGAGCTGCTCGGCGGTTTCGTCGGTGACGGGGTCCGCGTCGGGATTGGTTGGCTCTTCAGGCTCTTCTGGGGGGTTGTGTTCGGTCATGGCATCATCGTGAAGCACTACCGGCGGCAGCGGTATCGGGGCCTCCCCTGAACGTCCCCTGATGCGACCCCGACGAATCAGGGTCATCTCAGGGGCATCCCCGACGGGAAGTGTGCGTCGATCATGCCACCATGGAGGGCGTGACCTCGACAGCACCCGCACCGCCACCGGCGGCTTCGTCTCGTTCTGGGGCGTCGAGCGCGCACCCGCTCGATGTCTGGCAGGTGCCTCCCGTCCACCCCGATGAGGGCCTCGTGCTCGGGGTGGCCGCCGGACTGAGCCGCGAAGTCGGCATCGACGCCGTCTATGTCCGTGTGTCGTTCGTCGTGCTTGCCGTCGCTGGCGGCTGGGGTGTCGGGCTGTACGTGTTGGCGTGGCTGATCATGCGTCAACGCGGCGTCGCGATCGAGTCGTACGTGCCCCGAGCCAAAGCAATCTCGGCTCGTAACCGTCACATTGGCTTCAACGCCGTCGCACTTGGGCTGCTGCTCCTCACGACCGTCTTCGACGGCGCGTTCCAACCCGCGCTGGTCTGGCCCGTCGCTCTGGTCGGCGCAGCGTTCGCTATCGCGTTCGATCGGGGCCAGCTTGATCCCCGCACCCTCACCGACGTCACCGACAGCCGCAATGTGCAGGTCCGCCTCGCTGCTGGCCTCGCGCTCCTGCTCGCTGGTGTCGTCGCCGCAGTCGCACTCAACTTCAGCCTGTGGCAAGCACTGCGAAGCGTCATCATTGCCGGCCTGGTCGTCGCCGGCGCCGCCGTGCTCCTGGCCCCGCTGCTGAGCCGGCTTGGCAATGAGCTTCTCTCGGAGCGGCGCTTGCGTATCCGGTCCGAGGAACGGGCCGAGATGGCAGCGCACCTGCACGACTCGGTGCTGCAGACCTTGGCGCTGATCCAGAAGCGTTCTGACGATGTGGGCGTCGTCAACCTGGCCCGCCGTCAAGAACGCGAGCTGCGCACCTGGCTGTTCGAAGACAAGAGCGGTCGCGAGTCGCTCGGGTTCCGCATGACCCTCGAGGCGGCAATGGCCGAAGTCGAGGACCTCCACGAAGTGCCGATCGAAGTCATCGTCGTCGGAGATCGCCCGGCTGACGCGGAGATCGAAGCGATCCTGGGCGCCAGCCGCGAGGCCGCCACAAATGCAGCCCGTCACTCGGGAAGCCCAAGGATCGACGTCTTCGCCGAGATCCGCGGCGATCAGATCGAAGTCTTCGTCCGCGATCAAGGCACGGGTTTCGATCCGGACGAGATCGATCAGGATCGTGCCGGCATCCGGGACTCGATCCGCGGACGAATGGAACGCCACGGTGGCACGGCCGTCATCTTCAGCCGACCCGGCGCCGGAACCGAAGTCGAGCTGACCCTGCCGCTTACGGTGGGCCCCGAGGTTGCTGATGTCCCCGTCGAACGATTCTGAAACGAGCGTCAAATGATCCGTGTAGTTCTCGTTGACGATCACAGCCTGGTGCGAGCCGGAGTGAAGAGCGAGATCGGTGATGCTGTGCAGGTCGTGGGCGAAGCCGATGATGTCGACGGCGCGATCGATGTCATCACCGCGCTCAAGCCCGATGTCGTCCTGCTCGATGTGCACTTGCCCGGCGGAGATGGGCCAGCGGTAATCGAGGGCGTCAAGGCCGCCGATGTCGAGACGTGCTTCCTTGCCCTGTCCGTCAGCGACGCGGCCGAAGATGTCATCGCCGTCATCCGTGCCGGTGCCAGGGGCTACGTCACCAAGGCGATTGCGTCCGACGATCTGATCGACGCGATCACTCGTATCGCAGCGGGCGACGCTGTCTTCTCGCCTCGGCTTGCTGGCTTCGTACTCGACGCCTTCGCCGGCCAGATGACGGTCGCTGAAGTTGATCCAGAACTCGATCTGCTCACGAACCGTGAACAAGAAGTTCTGCGGCTGCTCGCCCGTGGCTACACCTACAAAGACGTCGCCGCTCGACTGACGATCTCGGTGAAGACCGTCGAGACACACGCCTCGTCGGTGCTTCGCAAGCTGCAGCTGTCGAACCGCAATGAGCTCACCCGCTGGGCTGCACACCGCCGCTTGATCTGACCTGGGTGCTCACCAAACGCAAAGCCCGGGCCGTGTCCGCGGCGACGTTGAGTAACGACGACGCCACACCCTGAGACCGTCCGACTGCGATCTCTTCGTCGCTCAACGGAGCGATCGGGGATGGCAGGTGGACGAATCCGCTGAACGCCTGCGCGGAAGCTGCAGCGTCGCGAGCCCCGTGCGCGGCAAGAACGTCGACGGCGGCGCCGAGTTGCCACCGCAGACGAGCCTGCGCCGACGTTTGCACACCACTCTCGAGCACGGCGGCGAGTGCTGCCGCAACGGTGCTACCCGGGCTTCCTGCGAAGAGTTCGCACCGCACGAGTTGAAACGCCGCCTGGGCTTCGACATGGCCCATGGCCTGGTCGGCGGCGAGGCGGTGGGCGTGTTCGGCCAACACCTTCGCCTGTTCGACCGGAGCGCTGCCGAGCATGCATTCGGCGAGCCGTTCGTGGATCCCGGCTTCGAAGTTGGTTGCACCAATCGAACGTGTCCAGACGAGGGCGTCTTCGAGCGTCTGGATGGTCGTAGCGAGGTG
>CALDGN010000437.1 GCA_937942965.1 uncultured Acidimicrobiales bacterium
AAATCAACCGCCGCCCCATTTCGATTGTTCGCCCTACTGATCGCACTGTTCATGATCGCCGCCGCGTGCGGTGGCGGATCGTCCGGGACAGACGACGCTGCCGACGCATCGAGTGACGAATCCACCGCCGACGCAGAGTCGAGTGAGTCGGAGACAGGCGAATCAGAGTCCGCCGCTTCAGGCGACGACTTCAGCGACTTCAAGGTCGTCATGATTCTCGACGGCTCTGCCGAAGACGGCGGTTGGAACACCACGCACCTGCGCAGCGGTCGCCAGGTCGAAGCGAACTTCCCCGGTATCGATTTCAGCTATGTCGAAGAAATCGAGCCCGGTCAGCCCGCAACCAACGCGTTCCAAGACGCCGTCGATGCTGGCGCCGACCTCGTCATCGGTACGACCTTCTACCAGTTCGACATGATCGACGTCGCCAACGAAAACCCCGACGTCTACTTCCTGACCTGGGCTGGCTTCGAAGACCAGCCCAACGTCGGCCACTTCGCGCAAGCGTCTGAAGACGGCCGCTACATGGACGGCATCGTCGCCGGCAGCCTGACCGAGTCGAACATCATCGGCTACCCCGTCGGCTTCCCGTTCGAAGAGGTCAACCGTGCACTCAACGCCTTCACGCTCGGCGCCCGCGAAGTCAACCCTGACGTCGAAGTACGCGCCGTCTACCTGAACACCTGGTTTGACCCTGCGATCGAACAACAGGCCGCCGAAGCACTCGCCAACGCCGGCGCCGACGTCATCGCCCACGAAGTTGGTTCCCAGGTCTACGCGACCGTCATGGCACAGAACGACGGCTACGTCATCGGCTACACCAACGACTGGTCTGACTTCGAACCCGAGGCATGGGCCTCGTCGCTGATCTTCGACTGGAGCGTCTACTACTCCGAGCAGATCGAAGACATCATCGCCGGCGAGTTTGAGCCTGGCATTTCCTACGGTGGCCTCAAAGAGGGTTGGATCGACTTCGCTCCCTACGGCCCAGCCGTGACCCAGGAAACGCTCGACCTGATCGACGAGCGCAAGCAGGGCATCATCGACGGAACCTTCGACATGTTCGCTGGCCCGATCATGGACAACCAGGGCAACGTCATCATCGCCGAAGGCGAAACGATTCCATTCGGAGAACGCAGCCTCTGCTGCCAGTGGTTGGTAGAGGGAATCGTCGGCGAGATCCCGGCCGGGTGACCCTTCGTAGTGTCGTGAACCGGCCATGTCGCATCGAGCGCCATGGCCGGTGAATCGACCCACCTCGAGGTCCGAAACCTGACCAAATCGTTCTATGGCGTTCCCGCCATCGATGCGGTCAACTTCGAACTTCGAGGCGGCGAAATTCACGGACTGCTCGGCGAGAACGGTGCCGGCAAGTCGACCTTGTGCTCGGTGCTGTCGGGGCTCTATCGCCCCGACAGCGGCACCGTGTCACTCAACGGTCAAGACGTCGCGTTTCGTTCACCGCAAGAAGCATCGAGCCATGGCATCGGCATGGTGTATCAGCACTTCCGCTTGGTCAACAGCTTCACCGTTGCCCAGAACATTGTGCTCGGGTTGTCCAAGGACCAGCGGCCTCGATCGATGCGACAGGTCGAGCGCATGGTTGGCGATCTGGCTGAAGAGTTCGGCCTGCACGTCGACCCCAGCGCGTCGATCTGGCAGCTATCCGTCGGTGAGCAGCAGCGCGTCGAGATCCTGAAGCAGCTGTTCCGCGGCGCCAAAATCCTGATCCTCGACGAACCCACCGCAGTCCTCGCGGCCCAGGAAACCGATCGGCTCTTCGACGCCGTCTCGACCATGGTGGACAAGGGCCACGGTGTGGTTCTGGTGTCGCACAAGATGGCCGAGACCATGGAGTACACCGACCGCATCACGGTGCTTCGCCGGGGCAAGAACGGCGGGTCGGTCGAGACCCGCGACACAACGCCCGCAGAGGTCGCACGCATGATGTTTGGCGACAGCAGCGCAGCCGAACGCACAACATTCGACACCTCGCACGAAGTCGGCGAACCCGTACTTTCGCTGTCCGGCGTGAGCGTGCTCGGTGACCACGGACTGCCCGCAGTCAACGATGTCTCGTTCGAGGTCCGCCGCGGCCAGGTCGTCGGTGTGGCCGGTGTCGCTGGCAACGGCCAACGCGAACTCCAAGAGGCCATTGCCGGCCTGCGCCCACTTGTCGAGGGAACCATCACGGTCGCCGACACCGATTGCAGCAACGCCGGCCCCAAGGCCACGATGCAGGCCGGGCTCGCGTATGTGCCCGAAGATCGACTCGGCGTCGGTCTCGCTCCAGGCCTCCCGCTCGAGCACAACATGGTGCTCAAGAGTTACGACCGGGCTCCTCATTCTCGACGCGGCGTGTTGGCCGACGCCGCGATCGAAAAGACGATGGACATGCTCGTGGAGGACTTTGACGTGCGCGGCAACCGTCGGGGTATGCGAGTCAGTCTGATGTCCGGCGGCAATCTGCAAAAGGCGATCCTGGCTCGCGAGCTCAATGAGATCCATCAGGTGCTGCTCGCCGCGGCACCGACCCGAGGCCTCGACATGGCCGCAGCCGAGGCGGTTCGTGCCCACATCGTCGATGAACGAGCAACTCGCCGCGGTGTACTCGTCTTCTCCGAGGATCTTGATGAGATCGTGCACATGTCCGACGTCATCATCGTGATGTTCAAAGGCCGCATCGTCGGTTCGTTCGAGCGTGATGAACTCGACCTCGATCAGGTCGGTTTGCTGATGACCGGGTCGGGTCTCGACGCCGACGACGCTTCCGACCAGGTCTCGGCGGCCTCATGACCAGTCGTCTCCGTGTCACACCCCGAGGCTTCTCGGGTCCCGGGGTTCGCTTTGGCGTGCCGTTCAGCGCGCTCGTCGTTGCGTTGCTGCTCGGCGCGATCATTCTGGCCGTCGCCGGAAACGACCCGATCGAGGCCTATCGCACAATGTTCGACGCCAGCCTGAATGGCTGGAGTTCGATGACTCGCACGCTTGCGCTGGCGACGCCACTGATCCTCACCGGCCTGGCCGCGGCGGTTGCGTTCCAGATGCGGGTGTACAACATCGGCGGCGAAGGCCAGCTGTACCTCGGAGCGATCGCAGCAAGTTACGTGGGCCTGGCGCTTCCGGAAACGACGCCGATGGTGTTCATGCTCGGCGCGATGTTGGTGGCTGGAGCCACGGCGGGAGCGTTGTGGGCATTGTTAGCGGCGATCCCCAAAGCCTTTGTCAACGCCGACGAGATCATCACAACCTTGATGCTCAACTTCGTGGCGCTGTCGCTGATGAACTGGTTGATCTTCGGGTCCCGCAGTTTCTGGCGCGATCCGCGACGTCCGGTTCCGAGCGGCAAGCGGCTGCCCGAGAACGCGATCATGCCCGAGCTATCGGGCCGTATGCACATCGGCATCATCATCGCCGTGGTCGCCGCCGTCTTGCTGTGGTGGCTCTTGCAGAAGACATCGTGGGGCTTCCAAATTCGCACGATCGGCGATTCGCCGAGAGCAGCTCGTTACGCCGGCATGAGCGTCCGTGGCAAGACCATGGCGGTGCTTGCGTTGTCGGGTGCGCTCGCAGCTATCGCCGGCGTTAGCGAGGTCAGCGGCGTAACCAAGGGCCTCGAGCCGGTCGCGCTCACCAGCAACATCGGCTTCACCGGGATCATCATCGCGGTCGTCGCCCGATCCAATCCTCTTGGCGTCGTGCCGGTTTCGATCTTTCTCGCCGCGATCACGACCTCGGGAAGCCGACTGCAGTCGATCGGCATCAACGTCCAGGTCGTGTTGTTGCTCCAGGGTCTGATCTTCTTGACGGTCACCGCAGGCGAGTTCTTCGTGATGAACAAGGTGAGCCTCACGGGCTCAGCCATCGCGGGGCCGGCCGACGATTCATCATCTCCGGCAACTGACGTGGCAGAGGCAACGGCATGAACGACACCGTGTTGATCCTGTCCATCGCCAGCGCCATCGTCGCGGCGACCCCGATCCTGTTTGCGGCGCTCGGCGAAATCATCACCAACCGATCCGGCGTGATGAACCTGGGCATCGAAGGCATGATGCTCATGGGCGGCGTCATCGGATTCTGGGCCGGCAACGGCACCGGCAGCCTGACGATGGCACTGATCGCCGGAGGATTCGGCGGGGTGTTCCTTGCGCTCATTCACGCCGTGCTCGCCGTTACTCTGCGTGTCGACCAGACCGTCTCTGGCCTGTCACTCGTCATTGTCGGTTCGGGCCTGTCCTCGTTCATCGGTACCAGCGGCGAACCCAGCCTGCTTTCGGCCCGCAATGCAGTCGAGGTCACGCCCCTTCTGCCGAGCGCGCTTCGCGACCTGCCGGCCGTGGGGCCGATTCTGTTCGGCCACGACATCGTCGTCTACATCGGTGTGCTCGCAGTGATCGCAGCAACCTATGTGCTCAATCGCACGCCGCAGGGACTCGCCCTGCGTGCCGTTGGCGAAGATCCCGCGGCAGCTGACGCCGCTGGTATCTCGGTCGTCAAGATGCGCTACATCGCCACCGCAGTCGGCGGTTTCGGTGCCGGTGTCGGCGGCGCCTATCTGACCGTCGCCATCGTCGGTACCTGGCAGAACGGCCTGACGGCCGGCATCGGCTGGATCGCCGTGGCGTTGGTCATCCTTGCCGGTTGGCGACCCTGGCTCGCTCTGCTCGGAGCGCTCGCCTTTGGCGGCCTAAACGGGCTGGGTTTCACGCTGCAGCTCGCCCAGGTGAACGTGCCGTCGGACTTCTTGAAGATGATGCCGTTCATCGCGGCCTACCTGGTCGTGATCCTGGTGTCCGCAAGCCCCAACCGGGCCCGACGCTTGGCTGCGCCTGCGGCGCTGGCCCAGCCGTACTCACGCGAAGATCGCTAACCCCACAGGAGCCTCTATGACCACCGGTTTCATTCCGCTCGTTGATCTGGAGCCGTGGTTCAACGGCGACGAGCCGGCCCGCTTGGAGCTCGCGCAGCAAGTCGACGCGCATCTTCAACGCTGTGGCTTCCTGGTTGTCGTCAACCATGGGATCGAGCAGTCAGTGATGAGCGACACCCGAGCGGCCGCCACCGAGTTCTTCCACACACCAGAACCAGACAAGGCCAAACTCACCTCGACCAACGGGGCCTACCGCGGCTGGGTCGGTGCGGGTAAAGAATCGAACGCTGCCACCTATGGCATCGACACGCCCCCGGACCTCAAAGAGACATTCGCGTTTGCCTGCGTCGACGTCGAGAACGAGGCCGTTCGCACCGAGCACCCATCGTGGTACGCACCAAATCTGTGGCCAGAGAACGTGCCGTCACTCCAACCTGTCGCCGAAGCGTTCTGGCGCAGCGCCCGCGACTTGGCCGATGAACTGCTGCAGCTGTTTGCGCTCGCACTGGGTCTAGAGCAGAACCATCTCCTCGACCGCTGCCGCAACAGCACAGCCAGCGTCAACCTCAACTGGTACTGGCCCTACACCCGCCAAGATCCTGTCGAGGGTCAGTTCCGCATCGGCCCGCATACCGACTTCGGCACGTTCACGATCCTGGACCGCCAGCCCGGCATGGGCGGGCTTCAGGTGCTCGATGACGATGGCAACTGGGTCGACGCACCCACCGTCGACGGCAGCCTGATCGTGAACACCGGCGACATGTTGACGCAGTGGGCGAACGACCGTTGGCGCTCGAACGAACACCGAGTGCTTCCGCCCGCCGTCGACGCTCCGAATGAAGAACTGATCAGCCTGGTCTTCTTCCATGAGCCCGACGCCGACGCGATGATCGAACCGTTCGAGACCTGCGTCAGCGCGGAGAATCCGGCGCGCTACGAACCAATCGCGTCCATGGACTACCTGGCCGAGAAGTTCGCCGCCCTCGCCGTCAGCGACTGAGCGGCATCGCCGGTTGAGGCCGGCTCGGTCTCCGTAGCGACCAGCGCGCAATCGGCACCGCGGCCAACGCGATCACCGCCGCCAGCACGAACGCCGCCGCCGAGGCGTTGCTGAACGCGTCGCGCTCGGCCTGTGTCGCGACATCGCCGATGACGGTCGTGCCGCCGTCAGGCACCCCTGCTTCGAACCACACGCGTTGGAGCGCGCCGAGCAGCCCGATTCCCATCGAGGCACCGAGCTCGATCGCCATGTCGTTCACGCTCGAGGCGACGCCCGCATACGCCGGCTCGACCGAGCCGACGATCCGTTCGATCGACAGCGGAATCGTGAGCCCATTGCCGGCTCCCGCGATGACGCCGGCGATGACGAACCACAGTCGGTTGCCTTCGGGGGTGAATCCCATCCCGACATAGCCGACGGCCATGAGCACCAGGCCCAACGTGATCAACGATTCGATGCGGAAGCGCTCGGACAGCTGTACCGAGCCGTTTGCCACGATCACCTCAGTGACGCCGATCGGGACCAGCAGCAATCCGGCCATCAGGCCCGTCTCGCCCCAGCCGATCTGCAAGAGCAGCGCACCGACAAAGAACACACCGTTGAACCCAAAGGCGGCGAGGGTCAGCGTGCCAGCGCCGAGCGATCGCTCTCGATCATCGAAGAGTTCGAGTGGAAGCAGCGGATCGGTCGTGCTGGCCTCGTAGCGCACGAAGGCGACCGTGAATCCGATTGCGCCGATTGCCGACAGCGCCGTGGTGATGCTCAGCGGATGGACAGGGCCCTCGATGACCAGGAAGACCAGACAGGCAACCGCAGCAACGGACAACAACGCGCCCACGATGTCGAACCGACCGGTGCGTTGGCCGGGCAGCGACGGCACCCAGAACGGCACGGCGATCAGGCCGATGACGGCGAGCACACCATTGAGGATGAACACCGCCTGCCATCCGGAGACGCTGAGCATCCAGCCGCCGAGGAACGGACCAAACGCCCCACCAGCAGCTGCGATGCTCGACCACATTGCGATCGCCCGCGGCCGGGTCCGGTCGTCGAACACTTCGCTGACGGTCGCCAGCGTCGCCGGCATCATCATCGCGGCACCAAGCCCCGCGATGCTTCGCATGATGATCAGAAACGAGACCGAGCCTCCGAGCGCCGCCAGCAGATTGGCCGCACCCAGGATCGAGAACCCGATGATGAGCGCAGCCCGACGACCGATCCGATCGCCGATCGCTCCTCCAGCGAGCAGGAGTCCCGCGAACGCGATCGCGTATGAGTCAACGATCCACTGCAGGTCGCTGATGTCGGCGTCGAACGCAGCTGCGATCTCGGCCAGCGCAACGTTCAGCGAGCTGAGCGAGACGACCAGAAGGAAGACGCCGAGGCAGGAGACTGCGAGCGCGCGCCACCGGTCTGGGTGACCGGCCGCAGCCTCTGGCCCGTTGGCCACTCGCTATGCGCCGAGCTCAGCGCGCAGTGCGGCCTTGTCGCTGTCGTCGAGCCAAGCCGCGTCGATGGCGTTGTCGCGGATCTTGAGCATCGTGGCCTCGTCGAAATCGAAGGCGGATGCAACTCGCTCGTACTCATCCGCTAGGTCGAAGCGGAAGAACGTCGGGTCGTCGCTGTTCAGCGTGACGAGCGCTCCGGCGTCGAGTTGCTTGGCGAACGGGTGCGCCTCGAGTGACTCAACAATGTTCAGCTCGACGTTCGAGCTTGGACAACTCGTCAACGGAATCTGCTCGTCAACGACGCGCTTCACGAGGTCGGGCAGATCGAGGAGGCGGGTGCCGTGGTCGATGCGATCGACGCCAGCCTCGACCATGATGGCGATGTTCTCCGCCGGCCCATCTTCGCCGCAGTGGAAGCACGTCTTGAGGCCCATCTTCTTTGCCTCGCTGATCAGCGGCTCGAACATGTGGTGATCGACACCACGTTCGGTGCTGTCGCCGCCGATCCCGAGCAAGATGTCGCGGTCCGCGACCCGCGCTACTTCAAGAAGTGCCATGGCTGGGCCGATGCCCTTGGGCTTGTCGATGTCCATGATCAGTCGAGTCCGCACGCCGTGATCGGCTTCGCCATCGGCGATGCCGGCCACGATTCCTGACCACATGGTGTCGAATCGAATACCGCGGTCGAGATGGAACCCCGGCGAGAAGAACATCTCGCGATAGCGCGTCCCGGCGGCGGCTGCATCCTCGGCAGCTTCGTAGGCCAGGCGATGGAAGTCTTCGGCCTCGACGAATGCCGAGCACACGGTGGCGAACGCGGCCAAGAAGTCGGCAAGCGACTCGTAGGTATAGAGATCATCTGGATCGTCGACGCCCAACGGCACGCCGTGTTTCGCAGCGAGCTCCGCGACCGTCGCGGCCCGAGCGGTGCCTTCGACATGGCAGTGCAGCTCGACCTTTGGAAGGAGGCGCAACGGGGCGTCGTCGGCCGCAGAACGAGGGGCATTCGTCATGGCCCGAGCCTAAGTCACCCGCCCCTGCGACTCGGTTCGAGGCCGCACTGTCACCCAGAGTTAACGCGCCGAAACACAACTGAGCGGTGGGGCGCAGAGACCTGAGCTAGAGGGGCAGGGCGGTGGAGAAGTCGGGGATGCCTTCCCAGCGGCCGGCGTTGCCGCTGGCGCGCATGACGGCGATGGTCTTGATGACCTCGGGGTTCGCGAGTCCGTGCGGCGCTGCCTCGCCGGTGAGAACCCGGATCACGTTCTCGGCCTGACGCTTGGTGCATTGGTCGAGGAACGTCGGGGAGAACCCTGCGACATGCGGCGTCATGATGCAGTTCGGCAACGTGAGCAGCCGATCATCCGACGGAATCGGTTCGACCTCGGCCACATCGAGGGCTGCCGATTCGATCGTGCCATTCGCGAGCGCATCGGCCAGCGCCGCCCCGTCGACGATCGGCCCACGAGCCGTGTTGACCAGAATCGCGGTCGGCTTCATCAGCGCCAACGTCTCGGCATTGATCAAGTGCCGGGTCTCTTGAGTCGCCGAGCAATGAATACTCACGTAGTCCGAGACGGCCAAGACCTCTTCGAGCGGCAACAGATCCACGCCCATCGTTTCGGCCGTGCTCGGATGCACGTGCGGATCGGCCGCCACGATGCGAGCCGGCCCGAACCCACGCACCCGGTTCGCGAACGCCCGACCGATGTCGCCGAAGCCGATGATGCCGACCGTGTGGCCAGCGATCCGTCGCACCGACTCCAGGTAGTGCACCGTCAGCGCCCGGTCCTCGGCCCAGGCACCAGCGCGAGTCGTCCGGATCGCGTCAGGCAGATGGCGAGTCAGCGCCAACAACATCGCCATGGCGTGGTCGGCGACCTCGGCCGTGTTCACACCCGGCACGTTGCAGGCCAGGATCCCGAGTTCGGCGGCCGCGGCGAGGTCGATCGAGTCGACACCGACACCCATGCGGCTCACAACCTTGAGGTTCGGGCACGCCTCGAGCACACGCCGATTCGTCAGCGGCTTGGTGCCGATCGTCGCACCGTCGGCATCACGCAACAGGTCGATGAACTCGTCTTCGGTGGCGATCGGTTCCTCCACAACCTCGAACCCAGCCGCTTCGAGTAGGTCGACCCGGCTCCATGGGCTGGCTTGGACTGCGACCTTCATGCTGTGCCTCCTGCGGCGAGTGACGACCGCCAGGTTGTCGCATGCGCACCCATGCGAACAATCCGGAGGCCTTGGCCGCACGCCTTCAGCGGATCCAGGGTCCGGAACTAGCGTCAGGCGCGTGAAGATTCGTATGGCCGTCGCCAGCTCCAACACCCCCGCCGACGCGGAAGGGCTGGCGAACCTGGTCGATGGCCTCGAGGCACGTCGCTTCGACACGCTGTGGCTGTCGGACACGCCGTTGACGACCGCAGTCGAGCCCCTGATGGCACTCGCCATCGCGTCGGCACGCACCACCCGCCTCAAACTCGGCACCAATGTCGTGATCCCCGGCCGCAACCCACTTCACCTGGCTAAGGAGCTC
This sequence comes from uncultured Acidimicrobiales bacterium, assembly GCA_937942965.1. Taxonomy (GTDB): domain Bacteria; phylum Actinomycetota; class Acidimicrobiia; order Acidimicrobiales; family UBA10347; genus UBA10347. The sequence goes on from CALDGN010000437.1 coordinate 9,858, forward strand.
GCCCACCTCGACCGGCTCAGCAACGGCCGCCTGCTGCTGGCGTTCATGCCGGGCATCGGATCGCCGACCGAGCGCGCTGCCCTCGGCGTGACCGGCGTCGACCGCAACAAGCG
>CALDGN010000438.1 GCA_937942965.1 uncultured Acidimicrobiales bacterium
ACTGGCACTGCAATGGGTCATCAACCCGTGGTCGAAGAACTTTGGGGCGCTCCGCACCTGGACGAGTTCCGGTGACACCAGCCGGTGGTCACCCGATCCTGTTGCCTGGCTCGACCCGACTGACGATTGGCAGTTCGTGGAGATGCGGCTGCATCCGACGCGTCGCGAGGCTTCGCTAGCAATCAACGGGCTTGAGATCCCTGCTCAGTGCACCGAGACGACGAAGCCGGACAACTGGGCGTACGCGACTGCAGCGGCCGTGAGCGTCGAGCTCATCAGCATCTGGCCTGATGACCGGGTCACCGCACCGACAACCAAGCTTGAGTGCCGCGACTGGGCCTGGGACTGGTCAGTTCCGGCCTAAGCGCCAGCGGGAACGACGTAATCCAAGATGTTCTGCGTGACCTGATCGACCCTGCGGTCTCGCCCCAAGCCGTAGACCCAGTCGGTGGTACCTGCCGTAACGACGGTGCCGCCGGTGTCTCCGAAGGGGCGACACGTGGCGAGCACCGCCGTGCCTTGGCGAACTCGGCGCTTGTTGTCGTCGGTGACGCCGCCGTAGAAGCGGTCGGCGAGGAACTCAAGGTCACCTTGATCTGAGAGCGCAGCAATGGACTTGGGGTAGTCCCCCACCCCCAGGTTGCCGGCCATCGCGAGCCCGACGATCGTCACGTCTTCGGGCATGCCGGGCACAGGCCGCACATGCGGCTCGTGGTACTCGTCGAGCTGGATCGGGCAGCCGACGGTCTCGTAGCCGACGATGCCATGGTCGCCTCCGAGTAGATCGCCCCAGCCGAGGTCGGTGCCCTCGAACATCCAGTGGCCCGGCTTGGTGACGGTGAAGCCGCCGGTGCCGTTCGCAAGTGCATTACCGAACCGGTGGTAGAGGCCGAACACCGAACCCGCACCGATCGTCGACCATTCAGGTCGGCCGACGAGCGGGTCGCACCATAGGCCGGCCATCGTCGCCTCGTTCTCGGTGCCGACAACAGGGTCGTCGAGATGCGCCCGGTACTTGTGGCACACCATGTGATCAAGCCCGGGGTCACCAGCGTCGTCTTCGAGTCGAACCTGCCAGAACATCGTGTTGCCGCTCAGCGAGACATAGTTGCCGCCGCCTTTGATGTGGTCGTCGATGGCGTCTCGCGCTGCGGCCGTCCAGTACTCGTCATGACCGATGCCGAGTACAACGTCGTAGCCATCGAGACAGCCTGGCTCGTGCAGGTCTGATGACACCGCCATGTCGAAGCCAAACCCACGCGGCTCGGCCCATTCGACGAAGCGGCGCTCGTGCGTGAACCAACCGGTCGAGCCCACCGCCGAGGTGTAGCCGTTAGCCATACGCCACGCCTGGAAGATCTCGCCGTCGGAATCGTCGTCTTCTCCGAAACGCACCGGCCGGGCTTTGCGGTCGTCACGGTCTTCGCCGTCTCGAGCGAGCAGGCCACGGGCCCACGGCCGACGAAACGACACCCGATGGCCGCCCGTGTACAGACTCTTGCCGCCCCACGTGTTGTAGGCATTCCACGTGTTGGTTGCCAGCACGAGCAGCGCCCGCTGGGTCGGCTGGGTGGGGCGCACGACGAAGCCGGCGTGTGCGACGTCTCGGCCGGTCGTTGCACCCGCTGCAGTCAGCGTGACCAGATAGAAGCCGGGAGTCCAATCCGAAGCCGTGTCGACCGTGAGCGACTCGGGCCAGTGACAGCCCGCCGAGTCTGCGTCAGCGGGCGCCGCGACCGAGGCGCCGGCCACTCCTTCGGCGCTCCAGACCTCAACCCGTTCTGCACCCCACCGCTCGACGACCACATCGAAGGTCGCCGCAGTCGTGGACACGCGCAGCGGCACTGACTCGCCCGCTCGGCAGCTCAAGGCACCGGCATAGCCCTCGATCTCGTCATAGAAGGTGATGTCGTCAGCCATCGCGGAACCTTATGGGTGATTGGCGTACGAGTTCAGTCGATGATCACGAAGCGACGAGAGCGGCGAGCCAACAAGCTGGATCGGTCATTGGCCATGTAGATCTCAACCGAGGCGTCGGCTCCATCGACGATGCCACACGTGATGTGCAGCGCCTCGTCGTCCCAGCTCACGTCGACAGCCTGGACAAGCCCTCGACGCGTCCGGTCCAGGGCAATCGCGATCCGAAGGATCCCAGCCATCCATTCGACCCGTTCCTTGTCCGCAGCGTTCAGGGCAACGAAGCGAGGGTGCGAGGACTTCGGCGCACTCTTGCGGTGATAGCGAGCCACCTGTGCGATCACGTCGATCTCGCGCTCCGTGTAGCCCGTCAGTCGATCGCTGTTGCGAATCACATACTCACTGTGGTGATGGTGTGCCGCGTGCGAGATGAACAAGCCGACGTTGTGCAGCAAGGCCGCTGCTTCGAGAAGCTCGCGATCGCCTCGCCGCAGTTCGTGCAGATCCTCGAGTGCGTCGTACAACTTGAGCGCCACAGCCGTCGCCTGCTCGATGTGGCCGCGGTCTTCGTCGAAGTCGTCGGCCATGCGAAGCAGCGAGTCACGTCGCAGATCCGCAAGGCGACCTGCGCCGATCTCGATGCCGTGCGTTCGATCGAGCAGCACGCCCTCGCGCAAGGCGTACGGGCTCGTGATCATCTCGTCGACACCGAACGCCAGGAAGATCTCGTGCAACAAGATCGCGCCCGCCACGATCACGTCGGAGCGCCGGGCGGACAGCGCATCGACCGACGAGGCTCGCTCGGCCGAGGTCGGCCATTGGGTGAGTTCGTCGATGAGATCCTCGAGGCCTCTGCGGCTGATCCGGTTGTCGAGGCCAGCCGTACCCGCATCGCCGGTCGCCCGGTAACGCAGCATCTCGCCGATCGCCGATGCCGTGCCCGATGAGCCCACGGCCACCTGGAACCCGAGCGGCGCCATGGCCGTCGCGGTCGGCGCTAAGAACGCTCGCACATACTGACGGCACTCGTCGACCGCGCCGCCAACGATGGTTCCGTTCGGGAAGAACCGGTTGGTGAGGCGCAAGTGCCCGAGCTTCACGCTGCGAGCCGCCAACGCCTTGCCGGACTTGCCGATCAGGATCTCGGTGCTTCCGCCACCGATATCGACCATCATCAGCTGCTGATCGAAGATCGGCAGGGCCTGCAGCACGCCCAGGTGGATCAGGCGAGCTTCTTCGGGGCCTGAGATCACGTCAACCAAGATCTCCGCTTCGGTCTCGGCTCGGCGGACGAACTCGTGGCCATTCTCGGCTTCTCGAACCGCCGACGTTGCAACCGCCGACACCGACGCGTCGAGACTCTTGGCGATCGCACCGAATCGGGTGAGTGCGGCGATGCCCCGGTCCATTGCCGCAGCGCCAAGCTCGCGGATGTCACCCGGACCTTCGCCCAAACGGACGGTCTCTTTCTCGGTGGTGAGCACGGTGAACTCGCCATCGGCGCCAACCTCGGCCACGAGCAGATGGATCGAGTTCGTGCCGATGTCGATCGCAGCGTGGTTCGACGTTGCCGAGTCTGCGCTCATTGCTGCGGGCTACTCCGCTCGGGCAAGCAAGCGCTTGCGCAGCTCGTTCAGCGCCGTGATGCACGTGAATTCTCGGATGCGGCGGCGGTCGAACGGCCACTCGACACGAAGCACACGTGTCTCGCCATCAAGGTGCGTGGCCATGAACACGGTGCCGACATCGTGCCCACCGGCTGGGTCAGGGCCAGCCACGCCGGTCACGGCGATCGTCGCTTGGGCACCCAGCGCTTGTGCGGCACCTTCGGCCATACGGATGGCGCCCTCTTCGCTGATTGCCGGCGCGCCGTCGATGGCGAGCACGTCGTTCTTCACCGAGTCGGCATAGGACACGATGCTGCCTTGAAACACGTCGCTCACGCCAGGATTCGAGGTGATGCGTTGGGCGATAAGGCCGCCGGTGAGCGACTCGGCCAGCCCGAGTTTCAGGCCGTGCTGGCGGCACAGGTCGACGACAACGGTCTCCATCGTCTGATCGTCGAGGCCGAAGACGATGGCGTCGCCGATGATCGAGCGGACGCGCGCCTCTTCTGCATCGAGCAACGCAACAACCTCGGCCTCGGTATCGGCTTTGGCCGTGACGCGGACCTTGAGGCCCTCGATGCCGCTGGCGAGAAACGCGATAGTCGCTTCGCCCGACTCGTCGAGCCGGTCGATCTCGTCGCCGAGCAGCTCAGCGAGGCCAGATTCGCTCTGACCCCAGGTGCGAATCACTCGGCTCCGGATGACGGCGGTGATGCCCGCACGCTCGCGCAGGTCGGGAAGCACAAACTCATCGATCATCTTGCGCATCTCCCACGGAACACCCGGCACCGCATAGATGACCTGGCCGTCACCGAACGGGCAGACGAGCCCGGGGGCTGTCCCGGGCATGACCGGGATCGGCTCGCCACCAGCGGGCACCTGGGCCTGGAGGAGATTGTTCTTCGGCATCGCCCGGCCACGGGAGCCGAACATGTTCTCGATGCGCTCCACCAGGTCCTGACGCTGCTCGAGCTCGACGCCCATGACCTCGGCGATCACGTTGCGGGTGATGTCGTCTTGGGTCGGCCCAAGACCGCCACACAAGATGACCGCGTCGCTTCGGCTCAGCGCGAGCTCGATCGAGGCGCGCATGCGATCAGCATTGTCGCCGACCTTGGTTTGGTAGTGGCTGTCGATGCCAACTTCGGCGAGTTGCTCGCCGATGTAGCTCGAATTCGTGTCGACGATCTGGCCCAGCAGAAGCTCGGTACCGACCGCAATGACCTCACATCGCATAGAGGCCACCCTAGGAGGTCACGTCGGCGCCTAATCAGGTGGCCTCGTCAGGTTGAGGGTTCAGTGGGCGGTACGAGCGGCGGCTTCGCCGTCTCGGAGGTACTGCGCCCCGGTGAACAGCGTCAGCGCAACCGCGAACCAGACAGCGATGTCGACGACCAGTTGCTGGTCTCGTAGCGCGGGCATGACGGCCATGAGCAAGGCGGCGCCCTGCACGGTGGCCTTCCATTTGGCCAGTGGCCGAGCGGGAATCGAGATGTTGCGCATGGCGAAGCGGACTCGCATGGCGCTGATCAGCAGCTCACGGGCGCCGATCAAAGCGATTGGCAGCAGCGCGAGCCGGTTGACGGCGACGAGCGAGAGCCCGACGCCGAGGATCACGATCTTGTCGGCCAGCGGGTCAAGAAATGCGCCGCTTCGGCTGTAGCCGTTGGTGGCTCGGGCAACTCGACCATCGATCAGATCGGTGAACGCCATCAGCAAGCCAATCGCGAACGCGCCCCACGAGGTGCCGAGGCTGGCCTCGTCGGCCAACACCATCGAGCACAGGAACGGTGTCATCAGGATGCGGCTAAACGTGACCGCGTTGGCGGGAGTAGCTGCGCCCCACAACGGATACGAGCGCTGGACAACCGCCATATCAGGCAGCTCCACCACTGCTGGCAGCACCCTCGGGGAGCGCCGCCGTCAGGTCAGGACCGGCCGCGTCAACGATCTGCACCTCGACGAAATCGCCGACAGGCAGGCCCTCGGGGACCTGGATGATGCCGTCGATTTCGGGGGCTTCGCGGTGTGAGCGCGCGATACCGGGTTCGTCCACGAGTACTTGGACTCGCCGACCGATCAATTCGTCACGTTTTTCTTCGGTGATCAGGTCTTGCGACTCACGCAGCTCAGCCAAACGCTCAGCCACCAGCTCGGCCGGGACCTCGCCATCGAGGTCCGCGGCATAGGTGCCCTCTTCGTTGGAGTACGAAAAGAAGCCGCACCAGTCGAGTCGTGCGGCGTCGACGAACTCGATCAGGCGGTCGTGGTCTTCTTCGGTTTCGCCGGGGTAGCCGACGATGAAGTTGCTGCGGAATGTCGCATCGGGTTCGCGTTCACGGATCGCTTCGATGCGCTCAAGGAACAGGTCACCGTTCCCCCACCGACGCATGCGACGCATGAGCGG
>CALDGN010000439.1 GCA_937942965.1 uncultured Acidimicrobiales bacterium
CCCTTGGTAACGCCGTGCCTTGGCGAAGCCAGCGCCCTCGATGATCAGGTCCAGGCGCGGGCTGTCCGGCAGTTCCACTTCGATCAGATCATCGACCGCATGCTCTCGATGCAGCACGGCAAGGTGCTGAGGAAGCTCTTCCTCAGTCATATCTCGCACCGGCGAAGCGAGCGATCAGAGTGATTCGACGGTCGCCCGGTTCGCCGCGAGATGTGCCTCGAAGCGAGCGAGCTGATCCTGCAGCGGGACCAAGCCGGCTCCACCGGGAGTGATTCGGTTGTGCACGGCTCGCCCAGGCTGGAGCAGCGCTGCAGCTTCAGGGCCGAGCTGATCGTGATCGCGGGTCAGGTCGATCAGCGACAGTCCGGTCGACAGCGCCTCACGAACGAGCGTGCCGACGACTGCATGAGCGTCACGGAAGGCGACACCGGAGCGGACCAGGTACTCGGCAAGATCGGTAGCGCCAGCGAGCGGATCGTCCGCCGCGTCGGCCATCGCGCCGGTGTTGAAGGTGGCCGTGGCGATCATGCCGCCGATTGCTTCGAGGCCAGCTGAAATCTGATCGAGGCTGTCGAACAGTGGCTCCTTGTCCTCTTGCAGATCACGGTTGTACGTGAGCGGTAGCGACTTGAGCGTCGCGAGCAGACCCGTGAGGTTGCCGATGATGCGCCCGGCCTTGCCGCGGGCAAGCTCAGCGATATCGGGGTTCTTCTTCTGCGGCATCATCGACGAGCCGGTGGCGTAGCCATCGTCGAGCACGACGAAGCCCATCTCGCCGCTCGACCAGAGCACCCATTCCTCGCCGATACGGCTCAGGTGGATGCCGATCATGGTGAGCGCGTACACGGCGTCGGCGATGAAGTCGCGATCGCTCACGGCGTCGAGTGAGTTCTCGAACCGGCGGCTGAAGCCGAGCTCGGTTGCGTTCGTGTCTGGGTCAAGGGGCAGCGATGAGCCAGCGAGTGCACCTGCGCCGAGCACCGACACGTCGGACGCGTCGCGGGCGGCCAAGATGCGGGTGATGTCGCGCCCGAAGGTCCATGCGTGGGCCAGCAGGTGGTGCGCAAGCGGCACCGGCTGAGCACGCTGGAAGTGGGTGTAGCCCGGGAGATACGCGTCGCCAGCCGTGACGGCGCGATCGAACAGCACCTGCTGCATATCGACAAGCTGCGCAGCGATCGTCCCGAGCTCACGCTTGAGCCACAGGCGAATGTCGGTGCCGATCTGGTCGTTGCGGCTGCGGCCGGTGTGCATCTTGGCTGCGGCCGGAGCGAGCTCGGTGCAGCGGCGCTCGACCGCGGTGTGGATGTCCTCATCAGCAGGAAGCAGCACGAAACTGCCCGAGGCGAACTCGGCTTCGACGGTGTCGAGTGCGGCCAGGATCTGGTCGACCTCGGGGTCGGTCAGCAGACCGACGCGGCCGAGGCCGCGCACGTGCACTCGGCTGCCGGCGATGTCGTCGGCGGCCAGGCGCTCGTCGTAGCCGATCGAGTACGTGTACTTCTCCAACGCCGCAGCTGGCCCGCCATCAAAGCGGCCATGCCACAACGTGTTCGATTCTTCAGTCATGACGGGCCGCCTGTGGACACCGGTCCGCAGAGGAGCCCGAGCGAAGCGAAGCTCCGATTGCGAGGCAACACATCAGCGGCGGTCGCGGCGGGCGAGGTTGCGCAGGCGCAGGGCGTTGAGCTTGATGAAGCCGGCAGCGTCCTTCTGGTCGTAGGTGCCGCCATCGTCTTCGAAGGTCACCGTCTTGTAGTCGAACAAGGTGTCGTCGCTCGATCGGCCGGCGACCATGACATTGCCCTTGTAGAGCTTGAGGGTGACGGTGCCGTTGACGCGCTTCTGGCTCTCGTCGATGGCGGCCTGCATCATGTCCCGCTCGGGGCTGAACCAGAAGCCGTTGTAGATGAGCTTGGCGTACCGAGGCATGAGCTCGTCCTTGAAGTGCGCTGCTTCGCGATCGAGCGTGATCGACTCCATGGCACGGTGGCCCTTGAGCATGATCGTGCCGCCGGGCGTTTCGTAGCAGCCGCGCGACTTCATGCCGACGTAGCGGTTCTCGACCAGGTCGAGGCGACCGATGCCGTGCATGCCGCCGAGGCGGTTCAGCTCGGTCAGCATCTGTGCCGGAGTCAGGCGCTTGCCGTCGAGGGTGACCGGGTCGCCATTCTCGTAGCCCAGCTCGATGTATTGGCCATCAGCGGGAGCGAGCTCAGGTGAGGTCGACCAGCGCCACATTTCCGACGGTGGTTCCTGCGCCGGATCTTCGAGCGGACCGCCTTCGTAGGAGATGTGCAGCAGGTTCGCGTCCATCGAGAACGGCGACTTGGTGCCGCGAGTCTGCTCGATGGGGATACCGCGTTCTTCGGCGTAGGCGAGCAGCGTCTCGCGACCGCCGAGGTCCCACTCACGCCACGGCGCAATGACCTTGATCTCAGGCTCGAGCGCGTAGGCACCGAGTTCGAAGCGGACCTGGTCGTTGCCCTTGCCCGTGGCACCGTGGCTAATGGCATCGGCGCCGGTCTCCCGGGCGATCTCGATCAGGCGCTTCGAGATCAGCGGCCGGGCGATCGAGGTGCCGAGCAGGTACTCGCCTTCGTAGATCGCGTTGGCGCGAAACATTGGGTAGACGAAGTCACGGACGAATTCTTCGCGAAGGTCGTCGATGTAGATCTCTTTGACGCCCATGGCTTCGGCCTTGGTGCGCGCCGGTTCGAGCTCTTCACCCTGGCCGAGGTCGGCGGTGAAGGTCACGACCTCGCAGTCGTACTCCTCTTCGAGCCACTTCAGGATGACCGAGGTGTCGAGGCCACCGCTATAGGCGAGGACGACCTTGTTCACATCGAGCTTGTCAGACATGTTGCGTAGTGCTTTCTAAATCAGTTGAAGAGAGGTTGAGAAGGTCCAGGGGGACCGTAGAGGTTGAAACTGAGCGCAGCGTTTGCGAGCGCAGCGAGCAAAGGCGAACTACCCGACTACCCAAGATCCGCGTAGCTGCGGAAGAGTTCGGCGACGTCTTCGCCTTCGTGGCCGGCGGCGGCGACAACCATCAGCGTGTCATCGCCGGCGACGGTACCGAGCACCTCGTCGAGTCCCGACCGGTCGATGGCCGAGGCGACGACATGGGCACTTCCGGGCAAGGTGCGGAGCACGACGATGTTGGCCGAGGCATCGGCGCCGACGACCCACTCGGTGAACACACGTCGCAGATGACCCGCCGGCAGCACCTGTTCGTGCGGATGATCGGGGATCGCATAAGCAGCGACACCGCCTGGCATCCGCACCTTGATGGCGCCCAGATCCTCGAGGTCGCGTGACACCGTTGCCTGGGTGGCGGTGATGTCTTGCGATGCGAGGTGGTCGACGATCTGTTCCTGGCTGGTGACGGCCTCTTCGGCCAACAGCGCGGCGATCGTCTTCTGCCGGACGGCCTTGGTGGTCATGGGTCGATAAGGAAGCTGAGCAGGCCGCGGGCGGCGTGCATGCGGTTCTGGGCCTGGGGCCAGACACGGCTGGCCGAGGACTCGAGGACTTCGCGCGTGCACTCTTCGCCCTCGTGCGCGGGCAGGCAGTGCAAGAAGATGGCGTCATCAGCTGCCTTGGACATGAGCTCCGCGTCGATGGTCCAGCCAGCGAAGTCGTGCAGCCGTTGCGCCGACTCTTCTTCTTGGCCCATCGACGTCCACACGTCGGCGTACACCGCGTCGACGCCCTTGACCGCTTGGGCCGGATCGCTCGTCAGCTCGAACTCGACGCCCGAGCTCCGGAGCACGTTCATGTCGGTGTCGTCGAAGCCGTAGCCCTCGGGATGACCGACTCGCACCGACATGCCCAGCGAGCCTGCGGCGAGCACGAGCGAACGGGTGACGTTGTTCGCATCGCCGACGTAGGCGATGCTGCGACCGGCCAGATCAGAGCCGAACTCGCCTTGCAGGGTGAGTAGGTCGGCGAGTGCTTGCATCGGGTGCGATCGGTCGCTCAGCAGGTTGACGACCGGCTTGATGTCGACCGCAGCCATGCGCTCGACGAGCGAGTGCGAGAACACCCGAGCGCACAGGACTTCGTAGTACTGGGCGAGCGTGCGGGTGACGTCTTCTGCGGTCTCACGGACGTCGAAGCCGACCTCGTGACCTTGGATGTAGACGGGGTGACCACCGAGTTGGGTGACGGCCATCTCCATTGAGTTGCGGGTCCGAGCCGACGGCTTCTCGAAGACCAGGGCAACGCCCTCGCCCGCAAGCGGCTTGCTGTGATGCTTGGGCAGCGCAGCGCGTCGCAGCACTTCGAGGAGTTCGTCGTGGCTGAGGTCATCGACCTCGAGGAAGTGGCGCATCGTCACGACTCCGCGTTCAGCACGCCATCGAGGACGGCGAGGCCCTGCTCGATCTCGGCGTACGTGATCGTCAACGGCGGAGCGATACGCAGCGCGGTCGGTGTGACGGCGTTGAGGATCAGTCCGCTGTGCAGACATGCCTTAGCGATGTCGGCTGCCTTGCGCTCGCCGAGCACCTCGGGGTCGAGCTCGGCGGCGATGAGCAGACCGCGGCCACGGATGCTGGTGACGCCGTTGAGGCCGAGCAGTTGCTCGCTCATCGCGGCGCCAACCGTGTTGGCGAGATCCGGAGCGTTGATGGACTGCATGATCTGCAGCGTCGCCAGTGCAGCCGAAGCCGCAAGCGGCTGGCCACCGAAGGTCGTTGCGTGATCGCCCGGCTTGAACGAAGCAGCCACATCGGTCCGGGCCCAGATAGCGCCGATCGGCATGCCGTTGCCGAGGGCCTTGGCCATCGACAGCGCATCGGCTTCGATGCCGTAGTGCTGGTGCGCGAACCACGCGCCGGTCCGAGCGAGACCGGTCTGCACCTCGTCGAACATGAGCAAGATGCCGCGCTCGGTGCACATCTCGCGCAGGGCCGGGAAGTACGCCGGGTCGACTTCGTTGATGCCGCCCTCGCCCTGGATGGGCTCAATGAGCACGCCAGCGACCGAGCCGTCGAGGGCCGTGTCCATGGCGTCGATGTCGTTGTAGGCGACGTGGCGGAAGCCCTCGGGCAACGGCTGGAACGCCTCGTGCTTCTCGGGCTGGCCGGTCGCATGCAGCGTCGCAAGTGTGCGTCCGTGGAAGCTGCGCATCGCCGACACAACGGTGTGACGGCCGCGGCCGCCCCACTTGCGCGCCAGCTTGATGAGTGCCTCGTTGGACTCGGCACCCGAGTTGCAGAAGAACACCTGACCGGCCGGACCGCCGACGAGCTCGTCGAGGATCCGGGCGACCTTCCACTGCGGCTCAGTCGCGAACAGGTTCGATACGTGGCACAGCGTCTTCGCTTGTTCCGCGATCGCTTCGGCAACGCCGGGATGGCAGTGCCCAAGCGAGGTCACGGCGATACCGGCGAGCCAGTCGATGTACTCCTTGCCTGCGGGGTCGTAGAGACGCGACCCCTCGCCTCGCACGAACATGACGTCGGGCGGCCCGTACGTCGGCATGATCGGGCAATGGTCCATATCGCTCGGCGGCGACACGGCTTGGTTGTGCGTTGGTGCAGTCATGGTTTCCTCGCAATCGCAGCGTCGTCGCTGCGCTCCTTTGGCCGCTCTGCGGATTTGTGCCAACCATCGGCTGGTCGTGCGTTCGTGATGCCGCTCACCTGATCATCGTTCCGATGCCGGAGTCGGTGAAGAGTTCAAGCAGGAGCACGTGTTCGATCGTGCCGTTGATCATGTGGGCCGAGGCGACGCCGTTGTCGACGGCGGTCAGACAGGCTTCGACCTTGGGGATCATGCCGCCGCTAACGGTCGGCGTGCCGACGAGCGGGTGCAGCTCGCTGGCCGTGATTTGCTGAATGAGGCTGGCCGGGTCCTCTGGGTCCATGCGCATGCCGTCGACGTCGGTGAGCATGATCAGCTTGTGCGCGCCGACCGCTGCGGCCAAGTGGCCGGCGACCGTGTCCGCGTTGATGTTGTAGGCCTGGCCGGATTCGTCGCTGCCGATGCTCGACACAACGGGGATCATGTTCTCGGCGAGCAGCCGATGAATGATGTCGGGGCTGACGCTGTCGACCTCGCCAACGAAGCCAAGCTCAGCACTCTTGGGCGTCGCCCGGATCAGGCCGGCGTCTTCGCCCGACACGCCGACGGCCAGGGGGCCGTGCACGTTGATGGCCGAGACGATGTCGCGGCTGACCTTGCCGCCCAGGACCATGCGGGCGACGTCGAGTGTTTCGGCGTCGGTGACCCGGAGGCCTTCGACGAACTCAGTTTCCTTGCCGATCTGCTTGAGCATCGCGCCGATCTGAGGGCCACCGCCGTGCACGACGACGGGCTTGATGCCGACCGAGTGCATAAGCACGATGTCTGCGGCGAACGTCTGCGAGAGCTTGGGGTCGACCATGGCGTTGCCGCCGAACTTGACGACGACGGTCTTGCCGCCGAAGCGCTGGATGTACGGCAGCGCCTGGGTCAGAACCTCAGCCGTCAGCGTCGGATTGTTGCGAGCATCCAAATGCCCGGATTCACCCGTCATGAGCGGTAGCCCGCGTTGATCTCGATGTAGCCGTGGGTGAGGTCGCACGTCCAGACAGTGGCGGCGCCGCTCCCCTGGTGAAGGTCAACGCGCACGTCGATCTCGTCTGCTTGGAGGAACGTGTTGGCTCGTTCCTCGGAGTAGTCCGGGTGCACCTGGCCAGCCTCGGTGATCTGTTCTTCGCCGATCCAGATGTCGAGCAGGTCGCGTTGGGCGGGCTCGCCGGCTTTGCCGACGGCCATGACGATGCGGCCCCAGTTTGCGTCTTCGGCAGCCATGGCCGTCTTGACCAACGGCGAGTCGGCGATCGAGCGGGCGATGTTCTCGGCGCTCTGATCGCTGACGGCACCTTCGACGGTGACGGCGATGAACTTGGTGGCGCCTTCGCCGTCCTTGACGATCTGGTGGGCGAGGTCCATGCAAACCCAGCCGACACCAGAGACGAACGAGTCCCAGTCCGGATGTCCAGGCCCGTCGATCGGACCGGCTTCGGGGACCGAAGCTTGAGTCGAGAACATCAGCACGGTGTCGCTCGTCGACGTGTCGCTGTCGACGGTCACCCGGTTGAAGCTGCGGGCGCTCGACTCGGCGATGGCCTGCTGGCAGGCACCGGCGGTTGCGGCGACATCGGTGAAGACGAAGCCAAGCATGGTCGCCATGTTCGGCGCGATCATGCCGCTTCCCTTGGCGATGCCGACGACGGAGCCGCCCGGGATCCGGGCCGAGGCTCCCTTGGTAAAGGTG
>CALDGN010000440.1 GCA_937942965.1 uncultured Acidimicrobiales bacterium
CCATCAGTGGCTTACTTACGCCGAGGGTGAACTCAACTGGCGTTCTGACAAGTTCCTCATTGGCCCACGTGCGCCATGGGATCAGACCCAGGGCATTCTCGAATGGGCTCTGCCCTTCACGCTGACCTACACCACGGTCAAGGACCTCATCGCAGTTCTTATCTACGGCGTTGGCCTCGTTGCCAACGTGGCGATGTTCGTCATGTGGCAAAAGCGTGGCGACACGGTCGCTGCACCTGAGATCGAATCGTCGAGCCGCTACGGCCGTCCACTCGTCAAGGCCAAGAGCGATGCCACCGCCAAGGTTGGAGCCAACGCCTAATGGGAGTTCTTGACGCCAACCCGCCGCTTCCCGAGTTCCGCGCTGACTATGTGCTGCAGGAAGTCGACGCCGCGTGGCTGAACCAAGCCGTCAAGCCCAAGCAGTTCATTCACATCGACCAAAGTGAATGCATCACGTGCGAAGGATGCGTCGACATCTGCCCGTGGAAGTGCATCCACATGGTCACCCCCGATGCCATCGAAGACGCCATCGGCACCGAACAGCCCGGCGAAGATCCAAACGATCACGTGATCTTCACCATTGACGACGACGTCTGCACCCGTTGCGCCCTCTGCGTCGATCGTTGCCCCACCGGTGTGATCATCCTCGGCAAGCTGGGCGATCCAGCCGCCTCGGGTGACAAGCACCAGCGGACGAATACGCACGGCTACGGCTACGGCATGCGCCTCGGCTGAGTCACTGCAACCATCAGAACACCAGACAGCACCATCACCACATCCACACGTAACAGGAGACCAAGCGAGTGGCACCAAAACCGCCATCAGCAGATCAGGTGAAGCAAGCCGTCGCCGACCTGACGGACAAGACCCAGAGTTCCCAAGCATGGAACTCGATCTTCCGTCCAGGCTCGATCTTCCGCAAGGGCTACAACGACAGCCCGCGTAACCGCAGCTACGTCATCATGAACTCGGTGCTGTACCACCTGCACCCGGTCAAGGTGAAGCGTCACGCCGTCAAGGTCAGCTACACGCTGTGCCTTGGTGGCCTCAGCTTCTTCCTATTCATCTTGTTGACCGTGACGGGCATCTTCTTGATGTTCTTCTACCGTCCAACCGCCGCTGCGGCCTATGCCGACATGGAAACGCTGCGTTCAGCAGTGACCTTCGGTCTTCTGGTCAGAAATATGCACAGATGGGGCGCTCACCTGATGGTGTTGTCCGTGTTCTTGCATATGGCCCGCGTCTTCTACCACGGTGCCTACAAGGCCCCTCGAGAGTTCAACTGGGTGATCGGCGTGATTCTGCTCACGCTCACCCTGCTGCTGTCCTTCACCGGCTATCTGTTGCCGTGGGATCAGCTCGCACTCTGGGCGGTGACCGTGGGAACAAACATGATGGGCTTCACGCCTGTCTTTGGTGACAACGTCAGATTCGTGCTGCTCGGCGGCGTCGAAATCGGTAACGACACGTTGTTGCGTTGGTACGTATTGCACGTCCTCATGCTCCCGTTTGTCACGGTGATCATGATGGCGATCCACTTCTGGCGTGTCCGCAAGGACGGCGGCATCTCCGGTCCGCTCTAAGGAAGGGTTGAAGACACATGACTGAAATCCCCGAGCATCTACTCAAGCGAGCCCAAGAGGCTCGTGATCGTGCCGCCGCTTCGGCACCGGCCGACGATGCACCTGCTGCCGCCGCTGGTGGCGCCGCGGAGCAAACCCCAGAACAGGCCGCAGCCGCGTCCAAAATTCCCCAGCACCTCCTCGATCGCGCCAAAGCGGCCCGTGACAAGAGCGCTGGCACCGCGGTCGAAGCTGCCGTTCCTGCCGCAGCAGCAGCTGCCGCAGGCGGCGCCGTTGCCACCGCTGCACCACCTCAGCCCACGGGCCCTGGTGGACACACCCAGCGCTTGCTCACCGTCGTTAAGTCGGGTTCGATCCAAGACGTCAAGGCCACCCCGGTCGACAAGGTCCACGTCTGGCCTCACCTGCTCGTCGTCGAGTTCGTTGCCGCACTCGCCGTCACCGCATTCACGCTGATCTTCTCGATCTTCGTCAACGCTCCACTCCTCGAACTGGCTGACTTCAACGCCACGCCGAACCCATCGAAGGCACCGTGGTACTTCCTCGGCCTTCAGGAACTCCTCACGATGTTCCACCCGATGGTTGCCGGTGTGACGCTGCCCGGCTTCGCCCTGATCCTGCTGATCCTGGCGCCCTACATCGACAAGAACCCGTCGAACAAGCCCGAAAAGCGCAAGTTCGCCATCTCGATCATGACCGTGCACCTCATGTTCTGGGCCGTGCTCACCATGATCGGCTCGTTCTTCCGTGGACCAGGCTTCAACTTCGTCTTCCCTTGGGAAGCCGGCCTGTTCTTCGAGCTCTGATGCTCGCAACCTCTCGCCTCTGCCAAGTGGCAACCCCGTCCTTCGGGACACCGCCCGTATCCGTCTCCCCCCACCGACCCTGAAAGGCCAGCCATGACCATCGCACTGATCGTCATCATCGCCCTCGTGGTGCTTGCAGCACTCACTGTTGCTGCCACCTTGCGGGGTCGCGACGCAGATTCCGCGACCGGACGCCTCGAACGCGAGACGCTGTCTCGTGACCGCGGCACCGTCACGATCACCGAAACCGACGTTGAACTGCCGACCGGCAAAGAAATCGAGCGCTCGGCCGTTGTGGCCCGCCGCGAAGGTTCCGCCGTCGTCAAGGCACAACCGAGCGAGATCACCGAATGGGTCGCTCCCGACGCAGAACAGGTCGGCGCCTCGCGCCGTGCGTTCCTGAACCGCTCGATCATCGGCAGCTTCGCCCTGGGCCTTGGTGGCTTCGGTGGCGGCGTGCTGGCGTTCCTCTGGCCCCCGTTCATCACCGGCTTCGGTGCAACGATCTCGGTCGGCAAGGTCTCTGACATCATCCAGTCGATCCGTGACGCCGGCGGCTTCTTGTACCGCCCTGACGGCCGCATGTGGATCACCGAGTACCCCGCTGGCGCTATTGAAAAGGCCCGCGGCGTCTACTCAGGTCCCGAGCTCGCCGGCATGGAAGCAGGCGTCATTGCCCTCTTCCAGAAGTGCCCGCACCTCGGTTGCCGAGTGCCCGAATGCCTCACCTCGCAGTGGTTCGAATGCCCCTGCCACGGCTCCAAGTACAACCGAGTCGGCGAAAAGCGTGGCGGCCCCGCTCCTCGTGGCATGGACCGCTTCGCCATGACGGTGAGCGACGGCGTCCTCTCGGTCAACACCGGCAACGTCATCCAAGGCCCCGCAATCGGCGTCAACACCACCGGCCAAGAGGCCGAAGGCCCGAACTGCATCGGCGAGGCCACCCACTGATCACCCGTGACCTGGGGAACGTCTCACAGGTCACACATCTACACCACCTTTCAATCGCTGCACCGATACTGAGGAAGTACCACTAACCGCCCATGGAAACCGCAACGCTGATTGCTGCGAACACGCAGCGCCAGATCGGTTACGTGATTGTCGGGATCGTTCTGATCGCGATGGCCACGTACTGGCTGTTCAACTGGATCGAGGGCCGCAACGAAGCTGGCTCCGAGATCGAGCTGGCTGCCAACCGCAAGCCCCACATGTCCGATGAGGAGATGGAGACCAAGCGCCTCGATCTTTCCCTCACCTCGGGCCTGGTCACCCTCACCATCATCGCGATCGCCCTGCCGCTCTACTGGCTGGGTGAACCAGGCCGCCACAGCGGCCTGGTCGAGTTCACCGATGATCAGTTCGTCCGCCAGGGCGAAGAGATCTACGCCGAGAACTGCGCGCAGTGCCACGGTTCGGCGAACGGCGACGGCGGCCTTGCTGCCGACTTCTCGCTCGTCGACGGCAGCGGCGTCTACGTCGAGCAGGTCCAATGGCAAGCCCCATCGCTGGCTGCTGTCCTCGACCGCTACAGCTACGACGAGTTCAAGTACATCCTGAACTACGGCCGCCAGAACTCGCCCATGCCTGCATGGGGCGGTCCCGGCGGCGGTCCAATGACCGACCAACAGCTCGACAAGGTCATTGCCTACATCGCCCACGAACAGAAGAGCTCAGAAGAGATCGCCAAGGGTGTTCTCGATGGCTTGAATGGCGCCGCGCTGGCCAAGGCCCGTGGCGACAACTACGACCTCTACACCCGCCAGCTACAGCTCGAAGCTGAGCTCAGCGAGGTCCAGCACGACATCGACGACGCTCCTGAGGGCGCCGACACGTCGGCGCTCGAAGCGGCCAAGACAGCCATCTTGGATGAGCACGGTCCCATCGTGGACGAACTCGCCGCTCTGGCCGACGAGATCCTCGTTATGAGTGAGTCCGACTCGGTCGTGCTCGGTGAGCTGTTGTTCAACAACCCCGCTGCGGCTGGTGCCTACGGTTGCGCCCGCTGCCACAGCGCAGGTTGGAGCTACAACGCCAACGCATTCCCCGAGAACCCGCTGCTTCCGCAGATCGAAAACGGCTCTGGTGGCTTTGGCCCGGGCCTCATCGGGGTTGCTGACCAGTTCGAGACCGCCGCCTCGATGGAAGGCTTCATCGTGACCGGCACCAAGGACGGCGTTGCGTACGGCAGGTTCGGCCAAGGTGACGGCGGTGGCCAGATGCCTGGCTTCGGCGCCTGCTGGGCCGAAGACAATCCGCTCGACTTCCCTCGCATCCAGGGTGACCGCATCGCCGGTCACTGCGAAGGCCGCTCTGGCATCTTGACCACGGACCAGATCGCCGCAATCGTCGCCTACGAGCGTTCGCTCGGTGGGGAGGGCTGACACATGCTTGCAATGGTTCAACTCATCGGTGGTATCAGCTGGGAGCCCGAGATTCGCGGCCTCCTCACGGTCGTTCTCGCCTTCGCAATTCTGGGCGGCTCGGTTTGGCTGATGCTCGTCACCAACACCGGTACCCGACTCGGCTCGCTCATTGCGCTGGCCGGTTTCTGGGGCTGGATGTTCGTCATGGGCATCTTCTGGTGGATCTACGGCATTGGCTGGGTTGGTTCCAGCCCCGCCTGGGAAGTCCAAGACGTCTTCGCTGACGAAGCTGGCGCCGAAACCGCTGGTATCAGCGAGGCCTTCATCGGCAACGTTGGCGATCTGCCCGACACGAACTGCTTCGATGGCATCAACTCGTTCCCACCACCGAACGGCGTTGCCGCCGTCGTGGTCGACAGCGACACCGTTGCCCTGTGCACGCCTCGCGCGATCGAACTGCTCATGGCCTATCCCGGACCCGAGCGTGAGTTGGTCATCCGAGAGCTCCTCAACCCACAGAGCGAAGAATCGAAGATCGAGAACATCGTTGCTGCCATGGGTGGCACCGTCGTCATGGACGACAGCGAGTTCCCGCCGAAGCCCGATGTATTGGCAACCCTCGAAGGTCTCTCGGGCGCGCAGCGCGACGAGATCTTCGATGCCATCGTCGACTTCCGCTACGACGAACTGGCCAACAACATCATCGTTGGCAACGAGGCGCTTGGTCCTGACGACCCGCGCTACTTGACCGATTCGACATCGCCGCTCACGCTGCAAGACCGCATCGATGTTGCGACCGAGACCCAGGACATCCGTATCGATGACCTCAGCCTTTCGGCGCTCAAGGGTGCAGCCCCGTTCGTGCTCGAGTGGGCCGAAGAAGAAGGCCTCGTCGAGTTCGATGGCTGGAACCTCCAGACCGCATCGCAGTCGGGTGAAGCCGCCGCAACCGCCGACGCTTTCCTGCGCGACGACCTGTTCCCTGAAGGAAACTTCGTCGTGCTCGACGCGTTCCAGCAGGGCGGCAAGGACAAGCGCACCGGCACGGGCATGTGGGATCGCATCAGCCACAAGATCAGCTCGACCGTCCAGCTGACGCACCCGACGAACTACACCGTCGTCAACGTCCAGGGCACGCTCGAAAAGGAAGCCAACCCGGCACTGCCGCCTCCGGTTCCCGAAGCTGACCCTGATGCTCCGACCTACTCGGTCGTGATGACCCGCAACTTGGGCAACCTTCGCCTGATCCCTGCGCTGTTCACGATCGCCTCGTTGGTGCTGTTCCTGCTGACCAGCTGGGTACTGCACATCCGAGACCTCAAGTTGCGCGAACAAGGACTCGACGTCTGACATGTTGGGCCAGTACCTACCGATCGTCGTTCTGCTTGCTCTCGGCGTCATCTTCGCCGGAGTCAGCCTGATCGCTTCGCGGTTGCTGGCACCCAACCGGCCAACGCCGGCCAAGTCCGCGCCCTACGAGTGCGGCGTCAGCGGCTCCGAAACCCAGAACCCAGCCCGGTTCCCGGTCAAGTTCTTTCTCGTGGCGATGATCTTCATCGTCTTCGATATCGAGATCATCTTCTTGTACCCCTGGGCCATGGTGTTCCAGCAGTTGGGCGCCTTTGGCCTGATCGCGATGGGCATCTTCTCGTTCGCCGTCTTCGAGTCATTCGTGTACCTCATCGGTGCCGGCGCACTCGAGTGGGGCCCGATCAAGAAGATCGCTGCGACCCCGATGACGAACCCTGCCCGCACCACATCGTCCACCATTCGCCGAGTCGGTGATGACGGACGCGAGGTCGGCGAACGCACCGCAGCCTGATGCCAGCGCGTTCTACGACCCGGCACTGTTTAGCTGGGTGTATGTCGGTTGCTGGGCCTTGCAGCCACAGAACCGGCAACGCGTTGCCCCCGACGGAGTAGAGAGAGAACCATGCCAAAGCTTCCCCTCCTGGGTGATACCGGTGAGATCGCCGAACAGGGCATGGGCGGGTTGGAACACAACTTCCTCACCGCCCGTATCGAAGACCTTGTCAACTGGAGCCGTGCCCGCAGCTTGTGGCCGGCGACCTTTGGGCTGGCCTGCTGCGCGATCGAGATGATGGCCGCGGGCGGTTCGCACTACGACCTTGCCCGTTTCGGCATGGAAGCGTTCCGTGCGTCGCCTCGCCAGGCCGATGTAATGATCGTTGCAGGCCGTCTGAGCCAGAAGATGGCTCCGGCGCTGCGCCAGATCTATGACCAGATGATGGAACCCAAGTGGGTCATCTCGATGGGTGTCTGCGCATCGAGTGGCGGCATGTTCAACAACTACGCACTCGTCCAGGGTGTCGACCAGGTTGTTCCCGTCGACGTGTACGCACCCGGTTGCCCTCCTGGACCCGAGACCCTGCTGCACGCCATCGTGACGCTGCACAAGAAGATCGAAACCGGCGAGCTGCTCAAGCGCCGCGAAGAGACCGGCGCAGGCGCCGGGATCATCGTCGAACAGCGCGACGGCCAGACCGACACCCAGGTGGTGTTGGGCCGATGACCGCTGGGCCAATGAGCGAATCGGCAGACGCCGAAGAGGCCGCCGAGGGTGCTGCATCACCCGAGATGCCCGAACTGTACGGAGTGCCACTGAGCGAGCACCGCGGCCAAGCCGTGCTGCACCCGTCGCTCGACACCTATGTCGCAACGGTCGAAGCCCTCAAGGCGGACGGCTTCGTTTCGCTCGTCGATCTCTGCGCCGCCGACTATCTCACCAACGGCACGCGCACGCTGCCTGCGGGCGTTGCTCCCGAGCGGTTCGAGGTTGTCCTCAACCTGATCAGCCACCAGCCGCCCCGCCGCATTCGGGTTCGCCTGCAGGTCCCCGAGTCCGACCCGACGGTGCCGACGCTGTTTGACCTCTACCCGGGCACCGAGAACATGGAACGCGAAGCCTTCGACATGTTCGGCATCGTGTTCGACAACCACCCCGACCCGACCCGCATTCTGATGCCCCACGACTGGGACGGCCATCCGCTGCGCAAGGACTTCGGCGTTGGTGCTGTGCCGGTGCAGTTCAAGGGCGCTCCGGCTCCCCGCTGATCGAGAACGAAGATCCGAGGCTCTCCATGACACTTCTCGACGACAACTCAACAACCGGCACCGCCGCCAAGAGCGGCGCGGGCGAGACTGCCAAGTCCGAACCGTCGCGTCCAAGCGCGGCCGAGCTCGGCGCTGCGTTGATCGCTCCCGGTGCCGAACGCGTGCATCGCCGCGATGAAACCAGCGCGGTCATTCGCATCGACGAAGCCGACGCCGAAATGGTCGAAGCCGTCGACCCGGACCCCATGTCCGACGAGCCGATGATCATCAACATGGGCCCCGTGCACCCGTCGACGCACGGCGTGCTCCGCCTCGTGCTCGAAATGCAGGGCGAGCAGGTTCTGCGCTCCAAGCCCGTGATCGGCTACCTGCACACCGGCATGGAAAAGACCGGCGAGACGCTGTCGTACCTCCAAGGCACGACCAACGTCACCCGCATGGACTACGCCTCGCCGCTGTTCAACGAACTCGTCTTCTCGCTTGCCACCGAGACGCTGCTCGACATCGAAGTCCCGCCTCGGGCCCAGTGGATCCGCACCATGATGTGCGAGCTCAACCGCATCAGCTCGCACCTGCTGTTCCAGGCAACCAACGGCATGGACGTCGGCGCCGTCTCGATGATGCTCTACGGCAACCGTCTGCGCGAAGAGACGCTGCGTCTGCTCGAAAAGGTCACCGGCCTGCGCATGAACAACAACTACATCCGCCCTGGCGGTGTGGCTGTCGACCTTCCTGATGGCTGGCGCGAAGACGTCATGGCGCTGATGGATCACCTGCCGCCGCTGATCGACGAGTTCGACACGCTGCTGACCGGCCAGCCGATTTTCCGTGAGCGCCTCCAGGGCGTCGGCACGATCAATGCCGAAGAGTGCCTGGCGCTCGGCGTCACCGGCCCGATCTTGCGTGGCAGCGGCTACGCCTGGGATCTGCGCCGTGACATGCCGTACCTCAAGTACGACGAAGTCGATTTCGATGTGATCATCGGAACCTACGGCGACTGCTTCGATCGCTACGCCGTGCGTCTCAACGAGATGCGCGAGTCGATGAAGATCGTGCGCCAGTGCGTCGAAATGATGCCGCCCGGCGACTACCGGATCCAGGACAAGAAGGTCACGCCTCCGCCGCGTGCCCGCATCGACGAGTCCATGGAAGCCCTGATCCACCACTTCAAGATCTTCACCGAGGGCTTCAAGGTCCCCGAGGGCGAGGTCTATGTGGCGGTCGAATCGCCTCGCGGTGAGCTCGGTTGCTACATGGTCAGCGATGGCGGGGCGCACCCGTATCGCATGCACATCCGGGCCCCCTCGTTCGTGAACCTCCAGACGATGCCCCACATGATGCAGGACTCTCTCGTGGCCGACGCTGTCGCCATCATCAGCTCCGTTGACCCCGTGCTCGGCGAGGTCGACCGATGAGCCGACTCTCCGAAGCGAATCTCCGGATCGCGCACGACATTCTTTCTCGGTATCCGAAGAAGAAGTCGGCGACGATTCCGCTGCTGCACCTGGCCCAAGAACAAGACGGCTACGTGACCGACGATGCGATGGAACACATCGCCGAGCTCGTCGAAGTCACGCCTGCCGAAGTGCTGGGCACGTGCTCGTTCTACGAAATGTTCAAGCGGGCGCCCGTCGGCGACTACCGCATCAACATCTGCCACGGCATCGCCTGTCACTTGCTCGGTGCCGATGATCTGATTCACCACGCCGAAGAAACGCTGGGCGTGCGTCAAGGCACCGTGACCGACGACGGCAAGATCTCGATCGAAGGCGTCGAGTGCATCGCCGCTTGCACCGAGGCTCCGTGCCTGCAGGTCAACTACCGCTACATGAACAACGTCTCCAACGAAGGTTTCGATGTTCTCGTCAAGGGCTTGCGCGACGGCACCGTGTCGGTGCCCAAGCACGGCACGCTCGCGTTGACCCGCCAGCAGATCCCCGAAGACAAGGCCGCAGGCAACGCGTGGGTTGAACCCGACGATGCCCCGGCATGGTGGCCCGAGCCCGAGGGAGACGCCTGATGGCTGTCGAAAAGATCGTTACCCGGCGCTTTGACAATCTCAAGGCCCACGAACTCGATGAGTACGTGGCGACCGGCGGCTACGAAGGCCTCCGTCGTGCCCTGTCGATGAGCCCCTCCGAGGTCCACGACGAAGTTCGTACCGCGAGCCTGCTTGGCCGGGGCGGCGCCGGCTTCCCGGCTGGCGTCAAGTGGGGCTTCTGCCCGCCCAACGTGTGGCCTCGCTACTTGGTCGTCAACGGTGACGAGTCCGAGCCCGGCACCTACAAGGACCGCCAGCTGCTCGAGCGCGACCCGCACCAGGTCATCGAGGGCTGCCTCATCACCTGTTACGCCGTCGGCCTCACCCAGTGCTTCCTGTACGTGCGTGGCGAAATGGCTCACGCTCAGGAACGCATCGCGAAGGCCCTCAACGAGGCCTACGCCGCCGGCTACGTCGGCAAGAACATTCTCGGCAGCGACTTCAGCGTCGACGTCGTCCTGCACTGGGGTGCGGGCGCGTACATCGTTGGCGAAGAGACCGCGTTGATCGAATCGCTCGAAGGCAACCGGGGCATGCCTCGTCTCAAGCCTCCGTTCTTCCCGGCAGCTGTTGGTCTGTATGGCCAGCCGACGATCGTGAACAACGTCGAGACGATGGCCAACATCCCGTGGATCGTCGAACGTGGCGGCGACGCATTCGCCGCCATGGGCGCCGAGAACTCCAAGGGCACACGCGTGTTCGCGGTGTCTGGCCACGTCAACAACCCGGGCGTCTACGAAGTCGAATTCGGCACCACGACGTTCCGCGACATCATCATGGGCGACGAGTACGCCGGTGGCATGCGCGACGGCAAGGCACTCAAGGGCTTCGTGCCTGGCGGCGCTTCGGCTCCGTGGTTCTTCGAAGAACACCTCGATCTGCCGCTCGAAAAGGTCGCCGTCGACCAAGCCGGCTCCATGCTCGGCTCCGGCGCCATCGTCGTCATGGACGAAGACACCGACATGGTCAAGGCCTGCCACAACCTCGTGCGCTTCTTCGCTCGTGAGAGCTGCGGCAAGTGCACGCCGTGCCGCGAAGGCACCACCTGGCTCGAGCGCATCCTCAGCCGCATCATTGCCGGCCAGGGCCGCCCGAGTGACCTGTCGCTGCTCATGGAAGTCTCCGAGAACATTTCTCCCGGGATTGCCTGGCCGCCACGCCAGACCACGATCTGCCCGCTCGGCCCGTCGGCCGTGTCGCCGATCGCTTCGGCGCTCGAGCGCTTCCGCAACGAGTTCGAGGACTACATCACCTTGTCCGACCGCCGAGTGATTCCCGTGGGGGCGGCATGAGTATTGATGCAACCGAGTCCGACGCCGAAGGCGTCGAGGTAGCAGAGCCCGAACCTGAACCGGAACCGGGCGTTCCCTTCACCGTCAACGGTGTTGAGTACCGCGCCGAACCTGGCCGCAACCTGATCGACGCCTGCGAAGACGTTGGCGCCTACATTCCGCGCTTCTGCTACCACCCACGCATGAAGCCCGTCGGCATGTGCCGTATGTGCCTCGTCGAGGTCGATACCGGCCGCGGCATGGGCCTGCAGCCATCGTGCATGCTCACGGTCAGCGAAGGCATGGTCGTCGACACCGAGTCCGAGGTCACCAAGAAGGCCCAAGACGGTGTCCTTGAGCTGCTGCTCATCAACCACCCGCTCGACTGCCCCGTCTGCGACAAGGGCGGCGAATGCCCCCTCCAAGATCAGACGATGTCCTACGGCCCCGGCGAGAGCCGGTTCGTCGAAGAGAAGCGCCACTACGAAAAGCCGATCCCGATCAGCGACACCGTCTACCTCGACCGTGAACGCTGCATCTTGTGCGACCGCTGCACCCGCTTCGCCAAAGAAGTCGCAGGTGACCCGCTGATCCACTTCATGGATCGTGGCAACCAGACCCAGGTCAACACGTTCCCCGACGATCCGTTCAGCTCGTACTTCTCGGGCAACACCGTCCAGATCTGCCCGGTGGGCGCACTCACGGCCAAGCCGTACCGCTTCAAGGCCCGCCCGTGGGACCTCAACGAGATCGAAACCACGTACCCGAACCCCATGGGTGACCGGGTCACGATCCAGTCGTCGCGCAACGAAGTCCTGCGCTACCTGGGCGTCGATAGCGACGCCGTCAACTGGAGCTGGCTCGCCGACCGTGACCGCTTCAGCTTCGAAGCAACCATGCACGACGAGCGCCTCACGACGCCGCTGGTGCGCGGTGACGGCCTCGGCAACGCATCGGCTGACGGCGACGAACTCGTGGCGACCAGCTGGTCGGCTGCCCTCGCTCGTGTCGTCGAAGCCCTCGAAGACGCCAACAACAATGCCGGTCCGTCCTCGGTCGCCGTCATTGGTGGCGCTCGTCTGACGAACGAAGCGCAGTACGCCTGGGCCCGCCTGGCCAAGGGCGTTATCGGTACCGACAATGTCGACGCCCAGCTGGCCGACGGCCTGCCCGGCGATGTCGTTGCCTCGCTGCCTCGCACGACGATCGCCGACGCCTGCGCTCCGGGTGGCACGGTCGTGCTGCTCAGCGGCGACCCCAAAGAAGAACTCGGCACGCTCTACCTGCGCCTGCGTCATGCTTGCGTCGAAGACGGCGTCAAGCTCATCGAGTTGACCCCGAACGAGACGGGCCTGACCCGCTACGCCAGTCAGTCGATCCGGGTCCGCCCTGGCGACATCGGTGCCGTCGCAGCTGCGATCACCGGCGCCGAGGGTGCAAACCTCGACAAGGCCATCGGCGCTGTCACGGTCAAGGAGCTCGAAGCCCTTGCTGCCGCCGTCAGCGGAAGCGACCGAATCACCGTCATCGCCGGTCGGACCTCGATGGCCGACCACGCCGCGCTGACCGTCGAAGCGATCAACGCGTTTGCCGCTCTCGACAACACGGCGTTCTTGCCCGGCCTGCGCCGCGGCAACATCAACGGCGCTATCGACATGGGCCTGTCACCCGAGCTGCTTCCGGGCCGCACCTCACTCGGCGCTGCTGGCGCTTGGTACCGCGAGCACTGGGGTCAGGTTCCTGGCCAAGCTGGCCTCGACACGACTGGGATCCTCGGCGCCGCCGCCACTGGCCGCATCGCCGTGCTGTTCCTGCTCGGTGCTGACCCGCTGACCGACTTCCCCGATCCTGAGCTGGCTCGCCAAGCGCTCGACCGGGCTGACGTCGTCATTGCCATCGACCCGTTCATCAACGCATCGGCTGCTGCCGCCGCCGATGTCGTGCTGCCAGCGGCAGCGTTCGGCGAAGTCGACGGAAGCCACACCAACCTCGAAGGCCGGATCTCGCCGATCCGCCAAAAGGTCACGCCTCCCGGCACCGCTCGTCCCGACTGGATGATCGCCGCTGAACTCGCCATGCGCCTCGGCAAGGACATGGGTTTCGTGTCGGTCGAAGAGATCGCCGACGAAATCGCTGCGGTCTCACCGTTGCATGCCGAAGCCGACGCGGCAGCCATCGATGCTGCGCCCGACGGACTCGTCATGCCGCTCACCGAAGACCCATCACGCCCGACCCGCTTCGCCTGGAGCGACCTCGGCGCACCGGACGAACCGGCGAGCTACGACAGCTACTCGTACCGCTTGGTCGTCGACCGAACCATGTACGACATGGGCACCCAGACGGCACATTGCCAGTCGATCGACCAGCTCGCCGCCGACGGCGTCGTGCGCATCAACAGCCACGAAGCCAGCCGCCTCGGTATCGGTGGCGGCGCTCGCGTCCGACTGAGCTCCAAGCGAGCCTCGGTCGAATGCAACGTGTCGGTCGATGACCGCATCGCACGCGGCACCGCTGCGGTGGCCCACAATCATCCCGGGCTCGATGTGCGCAGCCTGATCGAGATGGGTGACCCTGTGACCGACGTACGGATCGAGACGGTCTGACATGAACCTTGCGTCCCTTTACCGGCCCCTGGTCGCCGTCGACCCGCTGTTCACTGCGGGTGTCGGCCTCGAAGAGGTCTTGATCGTCGCCCTCAAGGTCGTCGTCGCGTTCACCCTGCTGCTGGTCTCGGTCATGCTCATGATCTGGTTCGAACGCAAGCTCCACGCCGACATGACCAACCGCGTTGGCCCGAATATCGCCGGCCCGTTCGGCTTGCTTCAGACGCTGGCCGACGGCATCAAGCTCTTCTTCAAAGAAGACCTGCGCCCCGCCGCGGGCGACAAGCGAGTGTTCGGCCTCGCCCCGTATCTGACGCTGATCCCGGCGTTCCTCATGTTCACGGTTGTCCCCGTTGGTGGCGACTTCCACAACGGCGACGGAACAGTCACCTGGTTCGGCAACACCACGCACCTACAGGTCGCCGATCCACCGATCGGCATCTTGTTCGTGCTCGCCATGTCGTCGATGGCCGTCTACGGCATCATGCTCGCCGGCTGGTCCTCGGGCTCGAAGTACCCGCTGTTCGGCTCGGTCCGTGCGTCGGCCCAGATGGTGAGCTACGAAGCCGCCCTCGGCCTGTCGCTTGTCGCCGTGCTCATCAAGAGCGGCACGCTCAGCACCCACGAGATCGTTGCGTCACAAGCTGACGGCTGGAACTGGAACCTGTGGGTCACCGGCTTCATCCCGTTCATCGTGTTCATGATCGCCTCGACGGCTGAACTGAACCGGCCCCCATTCGACCTCGTCGAAGCTGAACAAGAAATCGTCGGCGGTTTCCACACCGAGTACTCGTCGATCCGCTTCTCGCTGTTCTTCTTGGGCGAATACATGAACGTCGTGACGATGTCCGGTGTCATGGTCACCCTGTTCTTCGGCGGCCCCGACGGCCCGATCCCATTCCTGACCAGCCTCGGCTGGCTGTGGGGGATCTTCTGGTTCGTCCTCAAGGTCGTCGCCTTCTGCTTCACGTTCATCTGGTTCCGAGCCACGCTGCCTCGCTTCCGTTACGACCAACTCATGGATCTCGGCTGGAAGCTGCTGATCCCGTTGTCGCTCGGTTGGCTGATCGCACTCGCTTCGCTCGACCTTGCTCGTAGCGAAGGCTGGAACCGTGGCCTGGTCGGTGTGATCGCCTTCGGTGGTCTTGTCCTGATGGGTCTGCTACTCAACGCCGCAGTCAATGCTGGCCAGCGCAAACGCCTGGCTGGCGAGGGAGTCGACTGATGGGAATTTTCTCGGGGCTTGATGGCTTCAAGATGACGTTCGGCAAGCTCTTTGACGACCGGGTGACCGGTGAGTACAAGGGCGGCCGCAACGACGACGAAAAGCGTGACAAGCCGGTGCGCATGCACGGCCGTCACGTCCTCAACCGGTACGAAGACGGCATGGAGAAGTGCATCGGCTGCGAGCTCTGCGCCGGTGTCTGCCCTGCTAACTGCATCTACGTGCGTGGCGCGGATAACCCGATCGACGATCCGGTTTCGCCGGGTGAGCGCTACGGCTTCGTCTACGAGATCAACTACTTGCGGTGCATCCACTGCGACCTGTGTGTCGAGGCCTGCCCGACCCAGGCCATCACCGAATCGAAGATGTTCGAGTTCTCGTTCGAGAACCGCCAAGACGCGATCTACACCAAGGCTGAACTTGTCGTCGACGACGATGGGCTTCCGCAGCATCTTCCTTGGGAAGACTGGCGTCCGGGCGAAGACGAGCACACGTCCGCATGGATGCGAGCAACCTCGCCAAGCGGCGCCGCCGAATATGTCGGCAAGGTCGCCTGGTCGGGCGAACTTGGCTACGGCGTCCGCGCTCCCGAGCGTGGTCAGACCGCCGACGTCGCCGACACCGCCGATGCTCCGGCCGCTGCCGACGATGCACACGGGGGAGGCCACCACTGATGGAACTCGACGTTCGCTTCGCTCTCTTACTGAGTTCCGCCCATCTCGTAGCCGGAGGTGCTTGCTGATGGAACTCGTCGTATTTCTGATCGCAGGCTTCTTTGCGATCCTCGGCGCGATTGGCCTTATCGCTTCGAGGAACCCGGTGCACTCGGCGCTCAGCCTGGTGATGTCGCTGTTTGCGGTCGCCGTGCTGTTCCTCAACCAAGACGCCCAGTTCCTGGCCGCCGTGCAGGTCATCGTCTACGCCGGCGCCATCGTGGTGCTGTTCTTGTTCGTGATCATGTTGCTTGGCGTCGACGAGTCCGAGGACCTGTCGATCGAGCCGATTGCGGGGCAACGACCGGTTGCGCTGTTGGTCGGTATTGGCGTGCTCGTCTTGAGCGTGTTCTTCGTGGCCGTCTCGGCCGACGGGGGAGCGACGGGCGCAGAATCGCTGACCGCTCCCAAGGTCGACTCGATCACCCAGTCCTCGACCGTGTCGGCAACCGAACAACTCACCGATGACGTTCCCGGAGCTGACGACGAGCAAGTCGACGGCGCCGAGAACGACCCGAACATCAACCAGCTCGGACGTGCACTCTTCACCGACTACGTCTTCGCCTTCGAAGTCACGGCGCTGCTGCTCACGATCGCCGTCGTTGGCGCCGTGTTGCTGGCTCGCAAGCCCAAGGGCGAACTCGCCCCGATGCCGGACATCGTCGTTCGCTCCGCTCACTCACCGAGTTCGACTTCGTCGAACTCGCCTGATGGAGATGGCGAGGTCGCGCCTGCTGATGATGCAGCCGCAGCCAGCACGGAGGAGACCGCATAATGGAACTGACCTCCACTTGGTATTTGGTCCTGGCCGCGATCTTGTTCGCCATCGGCACCGTTGGCCTGCTCGTTCGCCGCAACCCGCTCGTCATGTTCATGTGTGTCGAGCTCATGCTCAACGCCGTCAACCTGACCTTCGTCACGTTCGGCGCTGAACTCAACGACATCGGCGGCGAGATCTCCGTCTTCTTCGTACTGGTGGTCGCAGCCGCCGAGGTCGTGGTCGGCCTGGCCATCATCGTCGCCATCATGCGACGACGATCCGGCACCACTGCCGACGACATATCGGTACTTCGGGGCTAGGGGGACGACGTGGAACAACTCGTAGAACTCGTCTGGCTCGTACCGGCGTTCCCACTCCTGGGATTCTTGACACTCATGGTGATCGGCCGCCGCCTCGGCGAGCCGATGGCCGGCTGGATCGCAACCGGCGCAATGGGGGCCTCGTTCCTCGCTGCCGTCGTCGTGTTCATCGGCATGGTCGGCCTCGACAGCGACGACCGCTTGACCGAAGTCGACATCTTCGACTGGATCGTTGCGGGCGACTTCAACGTCGGCATTGGCCTGTTGGCCGATCCGCTGTCGGTGACGATGATCCTGTTCATCACCGGTATCGCCACGCTGATCCACCTGTATTCGGTCGGCTACATGCACGGGGATCCGAACTTCTCGAAGTTCTTTATCTACCTGAACATGTTCGCCTTCTCGATGCTCATGCTCGTGCTCGGCGACAACCTGCTGCTGACCTTCCTTGGTTGGGAAGGCGTGGGCGCATGCTCGTACTTCCTGATCTCGTTCTGGTTCAGCGAAGAAGCCAACGCTTCGGCCGGCAAGAAGGCCTTCGTCACCAACCGTGTTGGCGACTTCGGCTTCATGTTGGCGACGTTCTTGGCGTTCTTCACCTACGGCAGCATCGAATACGGCGAGATGGCCTCGGGCAGCATCGGCAGCTCGGCGGCAACGGCCATCACGCTCCTGCTCTTCGTTGGTGCAGCCGGTAAGTCGGCCCAGTTCCCGCTCTACCTGTGGCTGCCCGACGCAATGGCCGGTCCGACCCCCGTGTCGGCACTGATCCACGCCGCGACGATGGTGACCTCGGGCGTCTACTTGCTCGCTCGTGTCAACCCGATCATTCACGAAGCCAACGACTGGGCACCAAGCCTGATCGCCTGGGTCGGTCTGTTCACTGCCCTGTTCGCAGCGACGATCGCCCTCGGCCAAGACGACATCAAGAAGGTCCTCGCCTATTCGACCGTCAGCCAACTCGGCTTCATGGTCGTTGCCGTCGGTACTGGCGTTTATGTCGCCGCCCTGTTCCACATGATCACGCATGCCTTCTTCAAGGCGCTGCTGTTCCTCGGTTCCGGTTCGGTCATTCACGGCATGAACGACGACCAGAACATGAAGAACTACGGCGGGTTGTACAAATACATGCCCGTCACCGCGGGCACGTTCCTGATCGGTTGGCTGGCCATCGCCGGCATCTTCCCGTTCTCGGGCTTCTGGTCCAAGGACGAAATCCTGGTTGGTATCTGGGACAACGACACGGTGTTCCTGAACAAGGTCCTGTTCGTGCTACTGCTCGTTGCCGCTGGCTTGACCGCCGTCTACATGACCCGCCTGGTCGTGCTGACGTTCTTCGGCAAGCCACGCTGGCGCGACGAAGTCACCGGCGAAGCCTGGGTTTCGTCCGACGAGCCGCTCCCGAACCGTCACCCCCACGAATCGCCGTGGCACATGACGGTTCCCCTGCTTGCTCTTGCTGGCCTCGCCTTTGCTGGCGGCTTCATCAACATGCCGTTCAGCTGGGGTAGCGGTGACAGCAAGAACGACACCAAGTACCTCGAGCACTGGCTCGAACCATCGCTGCGCTGGGACGAATACCACCTGCAGAACACCGGTGGCGGCATGAAGTTCGTGCTCGCCATCGTCGCCACGGTCGTTGCTGCTGGCGCGATCTTCTGGGCCTGGAAGCAGTGGAGCGACGAGCGCGGCGGCACTGGCCCCGACGCTCCCGAGATTCTCAGCCGTGGCTGGCGCTACGACGAGACCGTCTCGAACTTCATGGGCGGCCCTGGTCGCAAGGGCTTCGAGGCAATCACTAGCTTTGACCGCACCGCGATCGACGGTGTGGTGAACAAGGTCGGTGACCTCGTCCGCCTCGACGGCAACATCCTCCGGCGCCTGCAAACCGGTCTGGTTCGCAGCTACGCCGTCCTCATCGGTGTCGGCGCCATTGCGCTGATGGCCTACTTCCTCATCACCGGGAACGCATGATGTCCACGTTCACTGCAACTGCGCTGCTGGCCGTCGAGGCTGGCGCCAGCAAGCCCAGCTTCCCGCTGCTGACCGTCCTGGTTGTCTTGCCGGTCATCGGTGCTGCTCTCGTCGCACTCGCTCCGTCGGTTCGCCCCGACAGCGCCAAGCTGATCGCCGTCGTCACATCGTTCATGACCGCCGCACTCGGTGTCTACATGCTGTGGCAGTTCAAGACGCCTGCAGCCGAGACCGCCGTGTCGGGCACGTTCCAGTTCGAAAGCCAACAGACCTGGATCGAGTCACTCGGTATCTCGTGGTTTGCCGGCATCGACGGTATTTCGCTCTGGCTGGTCGTGCTGACCGTGCTGCTGTTCCCGCTGGCGATTCTCGCCGTCGACCCTGAACACAGCCCCAAGCCGTACTTCGCATGGTTGCTGGTTCTCGAAACCGGTTGCCTTGGCGTGTTCGTCTCGCTCGATCTCTTCATGTTCTTCGTGTTCTTCGAGATCGTGCTCGTGCCGATGTACTTCCTGATCGCCCAGTGGGGTCACGGAAACCGTCAGTACGCAGCGATGAAGTTCTTCATCTACACGATGCTCGGCTCGGCGCTCATGCTCGTCGGCATGCTCAGCCTTGCGTTCCTGCACAAGAACGCAACGGGCGGCGACCTGACCTTCAACCTGGTCGAGATTGCCGAGGCTCAAGCCATCGGTACGAACGCGGCGCGCTGGATCTTCCTGACGTTCGCGGTTGCGTTCGCCGTCAAGGTGCCGATCTTCCCGCTGCACACCTGGCTGCCCGACGCCCACACCGAGGCCCCCACCGCAGGTTCGGTGATCCTCGCTGGTGTGATGCTCAAGCTCGGTACGTACGGGTTCCTGCGCTTCGGTCTGTACCTGTTCCCCGAGGCCTCGCATTGGGCTGGACCGGTGTTCCTGACGCTCGGCGTCATCGGCATCGTCTACGGCGCCATCGTCGCCACGATGCAAAAGGACCTCAAGCGGCTCGTCGCCTATTCGTCGGTCGCCCACCTTGGCTTCATCGTGCTCGGCACGTTCTCGATCACCCGCGAGGGTGTCACCGGCAGCATCTTGCAGATGGTCAACCACGGTGTTTCCACCGGTGCGTTGTTCCTGCTCGTCGGCTGGATCTACGAACGTCGCCACACCCGCCTGATCTCTGAGCTCGGCGGTCTGCAGAAGTCAGCGCCTGTCATGGCTGGTTTCTTCACGCTCGTCATGTTGAGCTCGATCGGTCTGCCCGGTCTAAACGGCTTCGTCGGCGAATTCCTGATCCTGGTTGGTGCATTCGTTGCTCACCGTTGGTGGGCCGTTGTGGCCGTTAGCGGCGTGATCCTCGCAGCGCTGTACCTGCTGTGGGCCTACCAGCGCGTGTTCCACGGTCCGGCCGAGGGCGAGAACGCCACCATGCCTGACCTCAAGGCCCGCGAGATCGCGATCCTGGTGCCCTTCGTCATCGCCATCGTGTTCATGGGCATCTACCCGAAGCCCGTCATCGATCGCATGCAGCCCGCGGTGAACGCACTTGTCGCTCACGTCGACGAGCACGTCGATGACTTCGAGACGCCTCGTAACCAAGGCCGCCAGGGCGTTGGCTGGACCGAGGCGGTTGAGCAGTACGAGTCCCGCTACGACGAGGGGTACGGCGACAGCCACTCCTCTGACGAAGACGATCACAGCTCGGAGGACGGCGAATGATGCCGCTCGCACAGATCGCACAGATCTCCTTCTCGGACAAGTTGGAGACGCCATCGGTCGACTGGGCTGGCCTCTCACCCCTGCTGGTGATGGCCGCCACGCCACTGTTCTTCCTGACCATCTGGTCGCTCGCTTCGCCGTGGCTCCCCAAGCGCACGCCATCGATCGTCGCCGCCCTTGCGGGTATTGGCACGATCGTTGCGGCGGCAATCCAGTGGGCCCAGCTCGACGGTGACGGCACCACGACGCTGGCCAACGCGTTCGGTATCGACGGCTTCTCGTTGTTGTTGACGATGCTGATCGCCGTGGCGGTCACACTCACGTCGATCTTCGCCTGGGACTATCTCGAACGAGAAGACATCAACTCGGCCGAGTTCTTCGTGCTGCTGATGCTGTCGGCATCGGGTGGCATCGTGATGACCGGCGCAAACGATCTGATCGTGTTGTTCCTCGGACTCGAGGTGCTGTCGATCGCCGTCTACATCTTGGCCGCCGCGCACCTGCGCCGCTTCGAGTCCCAAGAGGCTGGCATCAAGTACTTCGTGCTCGGCGCGTTCGCCTCGGCGTTCCTGCTCTACGGCATCGCGCTGGTCTACGGCGCAACCGGAAGCACCAACCTCGGCATCATCCGCGACGCTTCGGCGCCGGGCGTGCTCGAAGACGTCGGCTTGCTCTACGGCGGCATGGCATTGCTGCTCGTCGGCTTCGGCTTCAAGATCGCCGCCGTGCCATTCCACGCCTGGACCCCCGACGTGTACCACGGTGCGCCAAGCCCCGTTGTGTCGTTCATGGCCTCGGCCGTCAAGGTCGGCGGCTTCGCTGCACTGCTGCGAGTCTTCTGGGCAACCTTCGGAAGCCTTGCCGACGACTGGGCACCAATGATCTTCGTGCTGGCCTGCCTGTCGATGGTGCTCGGCACCGTCGTCGGCATCGTCCAGGACAATGTCAAGCGCATGCTGGCGTACTCGTCGATCAGCCACGCTGGCTTCATCCTGGTGGGCGCAGAGTCTGCGACCGACACTGGCTTGTCGGCGGCCCTGTACTACCTGACGGCGTACACGTTCATCGCCATTGGCAGCTTCGCGATCATCTCGGTGGCCTCGCCCCGCGGCGACGACGCCACCACGATTGGCGACTACCGAGGCTTGGCCTCGCGCAAGCCGGCGCTCGCATTCGGCTTCACCGTGTTGCTGCTGGCCCAGGCTGGCATCCCGTTCACCACCGGCTTCCTCGCCAAGTTCAAGGTCATCGGCGCTGCCGTCGAGACCGAGTCG
The DNA here is from genome assembly GCA_937942965.1 of uncultured Acidimicrobiales bacterium. Lineage (GTDB taxonomy): Bacteria > Actinomycetota > Acidimicrobiia > Acidimicrobiales > UBA10347 > UBA10347. The sequence continues at coordinate 21,712 of CALDGN010000440.1, forward strand.
TATGTGCTCGGCGTGATCGCCATGCTGGCTGCTGTGGTCGGTGCGTTCCTGTACCTGCGCATCATGCTGGCGATGTACACCGGCGACGACGCCGACGATGCCGTCACGGGCCGCGAGCCAATCCCATGGTCGGCCGCACTCACGATCGGCATCACGGTTGCGTTCACGTTGTTCTTTGGCATCTTCGCCGACCCATTGATCGATCTCGTCAACGACGCCTCGCCACCAGTCCTGCAAGCGGCCGGCTGATCGTCCCCACTCGGCTTCTCACCGATTTGGTTCCCGGTTTCCGGGTCCTGAGTCGGTGAGATGAAGCTGCGGGTGTCAGACACCGCAGTCGCGCAGGGACTTCTGTGAAAACGTCGGTCGGTGCCCGACCGCAAAGGTGCGTGAGGCCTGGTCGGTTGCGAAGCAACTTGTGCCTAGACGTCGGTCGGGCCGGCCGAACTGCTGCATTCAGTCCGACCGGCCCGTTTAGGGAGGCCCGCCGCCTGGGAGGCCAGCGGCGTGTTTCCCGTGTTTTCGGTAGGACTTAATTCTCACACGTCGAGACCCGCAGAACAATGGGCTGTCCAGCTTGGATGATTGTCTGAATTGGGTATGTCACGGTTAACAGCTTCTGACTCGTGCCCCAGTCGCACCTTGTCCATCGATAGCCACATGGGCAGCTCATGCGTTCAGGGCCGGTGGGGCAGTGGGTAGTCTCCGGCCATGACGGAGCTGCGGACGCACATTGGCGCCGAGATCGCAGAACGCGGCCCGATGCCGTTTAGTCGCTACGTCGAACTCGCGCTCTATACGCCCGAGCTCGGTTTCTACGAAACGACCGGCCAGGCCGGAGGGCGTCGAGGCGACTTCGTCACCAGCGTGGAAACCGGTCCACTCTTCGCAGCCGTCATCGGAGACTGGCTCGACGGCATCTGGAACGCCGCTGGTCAGCCGGCTCGCTTCCGGGTCGCCGAGGCGGCCGCCGGGGTCGGCACGCTCTGGCGCGGCATCGTCAAGGCAGCGCCCGCATGTCGAGACGCGCTCGAGTGGCTACTCGTCGAGCGTTCGGCGGCGCTGCGGTCCGCGCACGACACGCTTCCCGCCGGAGCGGTGAGCCTGGCGGATCTGCCGGACTCGCCCGTAGATGTCGTCATTGCCAACGAGCTACTCGACAATCTGGTCTTCGACATCGCGATCATGACCGAGCACGGCTGGAAACCACGGCTCGTCGACGAGGTTGCCGGCCCCCTCACGCTCGTGACAGGGGAGTGGCCCAACGGGTCTCCCGCAGTCGATAGGGCGGCCGCACTGCCCGCCGATGCTCCACTTGGCGCCGAAGTGCCCGTCGCAAGCGGCGCGGTGGCATGGATCGAGCAAGCCCGAGCGATCGCGGACCGCGTGCTGGCCTTTGACTACGCCGCCACCAACGCCGAGCTCCTCGAACGAGGTATCGACGGCTGGTTGCGTGCCTATGTCGGCCACGAACGCCTTCGCGCCCCGATCGATCACCCCGGTGTGTGCGACATCACCCACGATGTGCCCATCGATCAGCTTCCCCCGACGACTTCGGTCCAGTCGCAGGCGGATTGGCTCGACGCGAACGGCATTGGCCAGCGGGTCGAGACGGCACGGAAAACATGGCAAGAACGGGCCCATATTGGTGATCTCGAGGCCATGTTTGCCCGATCGGCGATCACAGAAGCCGACGCGCTCACCGACCCGAACGGTCTTGGCGGATTCGTCGTGATGGAGTGGGTGCGCGAGCAGGGCTGACGACCTAGTTCCTGCCCGCGCCCGACTGTGTGAAAAACCGCGCGAGTATTGGGCCAAGAAGCTTGGATGACCCCCCGTCCAGGGTTAGGGTGGGCCACCGTGTCCGACTTCCTGCGCAGTTATCTGACAGTCGGCATCTTCGGACTGCTCGCGGTAGTCCTGGTGTCCGCGCTTCTCGGCATTTCGTCGCTGCTTCGACCAACGCGCCCCCAGGCGCAGAAGTACATCGCGTACGAGTCCGGTGTTGACCCAGTCGGTACCGGCTGGGGCCAAAGCAACATCCGGTATTACATCTTCGCCCTGCTCTT